>CAWLAW010000038.1:0-11416 GCA_963854885.1 Gammaproteobacteria bacterium
CTCGGCGCGAATATCGTGCCGTTAGGTCGCCATCCGCTGTGGTTAGCGAAGCAGCTCGCACAACTCGACAGATTGAGCAACGGACGCTTGCTGATTTCATTTGTACCGGGACTAGGACATGCCACATAACGTCTTGCGTTGGGTTATCCGACTGAGAATCGCGGACGAGTTGTCGATGAGATGATCGATCTCATGCGCCAGTGGTGGTCGGGCCAAGCCGTCACGACTAATTGGCAAGGGCTAGAATTCCAAAACGTCAAACTCGAACTAAGACCCGTTCAAGAACCGTTGGAAGTGTGGCTTGGCGGGATTAGCGCGGCGGCACTAGAGCGCGTTGCAACATTGGCGGACGGTTGGCTAACGTCAGCTGCAACCCCCGCTGAAGCTGGGGCAGCACGACTTGTTATCGAGCGTCGCGCGCGCGAACTGGGTCGGATCGTCGATCCGGAACATTTCGGCATAAGCATGCCGTTTTGTTTGGAAGAACCCCCTGAAGAGGCGCTCGCAGCGCTGCGGGTTCGGCGCAAAGACCGAGATTTGTCCAAGGTCGTGGCGGTCGGGGCCCAAAGCCTGAGTGGCCTGATGTCTGAGCACATCGATCAAGGGTTGAGTAAATTCGTTGTGCGCCCGCTCAGCGCAATGTCAGCGGACAATCGGTGGCGAGAAGAGCTAAATTGGCTGGCAGATGCGGTGCTCGATTTACAGACTTAGCACGCTCGCAGTTGCGGCCGTTTACTGCCGTGACGCTTAACTGCTAGTCTTGAAATATCTGGCCCCGGCAATCGCCGACGATGCCGACCAATAAAGAGGACACTCCATTATGGCTGCACTCACTGGATTACGCATTCTCGACCTTACCCAATATGAAGCAGGGCCTTCATGCACCCAAGCACTCGCGTGGCTCGGCGCGGATGTTGTCAAAGTAGAAACGCCCGCGGGCGGCGATCCTGGGCGCACCTTGAATCGAGGGTACTTCCAAGACTCAGAATACTTTATGAATTGGAATAGCAATAAGCGCAGCATTGCGATCAATTTACGTGATCCGAAAGGCCGCGATCTGTTGCTAAAGATGGCGCCGCACTTCGATGTATTTATCGAAAATTTTGGTCCTGGGGTAGTCGAGAAACTCGACATCGGATACGACGTTATTAAACAGTTGCACCCCGAAGTTATCTACGCGCAGATTAAAGGTTTTGGATTGTCCGGTCCCTACGCCGGTTACAAATGTTTTGACATGGTTGCACAAGCCGCTGCCGGCTCATTATCGATCACAGGCGAGCCGGATGGCCCGCCAATGCGCCCTGGTCCAACGTTAGGCGACGCTGGCACGGGGGTGCAAATGGCGCTCGCGATTAGCGCTGCCTACGCGCAGAAGTTGCGCGAAGGCACCGGTCAGCACATCGAGCTGTCGATGCAGGAATCTGTTACCTACTACATGCGCACGATGATCGCTTTAGGCGCACAAGGTGGTGCGTCTGTCGCCCCGCGGCTCGGTAACGAATTAGATCCCACCGTGAGTTTGTTTCCGTCGAAACCATTTGGCGCTAACGACTATGTTTACATTATGAGCGTAACAGAGCCTCATTGGACGTTGTTTTGCAAAACCATTGGCCACCCGGAACTTGCCACCGATCCGCGCTATGAAAACTTAGAGGCGCGCAAAGAACACGGTGACGAGTTGAAAGCTATTATCACGGCATGGACCTCGGCTCGCACTAAGAATGAGGCGATGCACGAACTGTGCAACGCCGGCATCCCTGCCAGCGCAGTGTTCGATACGACGGACATATTTTCCGATCCGCATCTTACCGAGCGTGGGTTCATCCACCATGTGTCGCCCGGAGAGAACCAGAAAGAAATCTCGATGCTGGGTTGGCCGGCGAGGATGTCAGAAAGCGCAGTCCCGATGGAGCTTGCGCCGGGTCTTGGGGATCATACGGCGGAGGTATTGCAGACCGAGATCGGAATGTCAGCCGATGCAGTTCAAGCGTTGGTCGACGACGGGATCATCGTGCAACGATCCTAGTCTTAGGGCGACGACCGGCACCTCGTCGCTAGAACGATGGCGAACGTTGCTTGCGACTAGAACAACGTCGCTTGTCGTTCCACCCGTTCGTCTGTCGCGAGTGGCCATCCGCTTAAATGGTCGATCCATTCTTTAGGCAACTTGTGATAACGCGCGCCGTTAACAATCAAGCCTAGATATCGAGCCGACGGTAATCGATCCGGGCGATGGCGTTCAGATACGTAAGTAAACGCCGTTATTCGGCGCTTACTTTCAAGCGTTATTGAGACGGACTGGCGTTGGTAGAACCCGCGGTGGACGCCTTCACTGCGATCTAAGCGACGGCCTGCGGCAACTCTAATCTGGTATATCACGCCCCAAGTTAACTTTTTGGGATCACGGATAAGATTCGCGACTCCACGGTTGCTCGGACCTACGGCTAAGTTGAACGCTAGTGAAAAGCCGCTTAAGTAGCAGGTTTTTGCGTCGCGCGGCTGGATACGACGGCGCCCGCAAAACGTGTTGCGATCTAGATTACTAGCGTAAGCGAAATACCATTCGTATCGGTCGTCTTTCATTCTTTCAGGCATTCATGGCAGTGGTTTAGCGCGCTGAATTACGCCACCCGCGCGGCGAAAGTGCAAACATTTTGACAAACCGTCGGGTAAAGTATGACCATGCTGGAGTGGGCTAATTCATGCAAGTTGTAACGATAGGGTAAACGATGAGCGAACCACATCTCGATATCCCAAGCGCCGAACGTTTAATGAGCGTTTTCGTCTGCAACACGCATGAGCGCGGGCTACGGAGCGCGTGTTCGCGCAGTTTAAAACCCAAGCTTGTCTAGGGAGGCAATCAACAATGGCTTATGAAATAAAACGCTTTCCCTATGCCGGGACGATCGACGCGGACGGCCACGTTCTCGAGCCGCCAGATCTGTGGGAAAACTACTTGGAAGAGCGCTACCAGGATCGGGCGCTGCGTATTCGAGTTGACGATAAAGGATTCGAGTATCTAGAAATAGACGGCCGAGTCTCGGCCCGTTCAAACAACGGATCGCTAGGCCTTTTAGGCGCGATGGGTAGCGACGACATGCGTCCACATCCAGACAGACGCTATGCCGACAATATTCCCTTTGGTGCCTGCGATCTGAATGAACGTTTATCGTTGCTCGACCAGGAGAACCTCGACAAGGCACTGCTGTATCCAACGCTAGGGTTACTGTGGGAGTGCGAACTAACCGATCCAGAATTATCACTCGCCTATGTCCGCGCGTATAACCGTTGGATCGCGGATTTCTGCCGCGATAGTAGCGGGCGCCTCGTCCCCATCGCCCAATTAACGTTGCTCGATCCGGAAGGTTCCGCGCAGGAGCTCGAGCGTGCGGTCAAAGACGGGTGTCGCGGCGCCTGGGTTAATTCATTCAATCACCATCGCGTGATCCATGGCGATCCGAAGCATGACGTCTTGTTCGCCAAATGCGTGGAACTCGATGTGCCGCTCGCGATCCATCCCACGTTCATTCCGCATGCCCCAGCGGAGGGGATATTTGATTGGCCAGAGCGCGGTCGGGGTTGGGGTGAGGCGCTGTGGTTACGTGCGGTGATGCAGCAAGCATTCATATCGTTTTTTTCCCTTGGCACGTTGGAACGCTTTCCCGAATTACGCCTCGGCGTCTTAGAGGTGGGATCCGGGTGGGTCGGATCGTTCTTGGATCGCATGGACGCTTTTACAACCTCGTTGAAAGCTAAGCGGTCATCGGCGACTGAAATTTTTCGCCGACAGTGTTTCATCTCAGGCGACCCGGACGAAACGGCAGCGCCGCACGTCATCGATCATGTCGGTGCGGATTGTTTTATGTGGGCGACGGATTATCCGCATCCAGATCATCCGCACACCTGGGTCGATGATTTAACGCGCTACGTAGAAAATCTCCAACCACCGACTCGAGCAAAAGTGCTCGGCGAGAATGTGCGCCGAATCTATCGATTAGACTAACCAAGGCGAATGGTCGGCGCGTGATTTAAGACGCCTCGAATCGAAGCGTAGATACGAGCGAAAATTTGTAACGAGATAGGAAAACGAACAACCAATGAAAGTCTCTGAAGCGATCAATGCACGCAAAACCATACGAAACTTCCTCGATGCACCGATTGATGACGGACTCATTGAAGCGCTCTTAACGAAAGCCGCACGCGCGGCCTCGGGTGGCAACTTGCAGCCTTGGCGGGTGTATATTCTAAATGGCGATGTCACCAAACGCTTTGTTGACTTAATCGCGTCGAAAGCGTCGCCAGAAACTCCGCAATACGATGTGTATCCGCCGAATCTAAAGGATCCATATCGGACCAGTCGTTACAAACTCGCAGAAGACATGTACGCGTTACTCGAAATTCCGCGCGAGGATAAGCCTGCGCGACTTGCCCACCTTGCGCGTAATTTTCGTTTTTTTGACGCGCCGACGGCATTTTTCTGCTTCGTTGATAGGGTTATGGGGCCGCCTCAGTGGTCCGACTTAGGCATGTTTTTGCAAAACTTTATGTTGTTAGCGCAAGAAGCCGGGCTAAATACGTGCCCTCAGGAAGCGTGGGCAAATTGGCCCGAGACGGTCGCGGATTTCGTCGGTGCACCGGATGAGCTAATGCTTTTTTCCGGCATGGCACTCGGCTATGCGAATCCGGATGCACCGGTCAACCGTTTAGTTTCGGATCGCGAGCCATTCGACAATTGGGCAGAGTTTGTCACGTAGCTTTTTGCTAACCTACTTTGGAGGTGCTTGTGTGGCGATAGAAAACGACCTGCCCTTATCACGGTATACCGTCCTCGACTTAACAATCGCGCGTGCGGGGCCATCCGCGGTACGCTTGCTCTCGGATTGGGGAGCGCGTGTTATACGAATTGAGCCGCCGCCTGGGGAAGGCGAAGACGGTCGATCGATCACTGGCGATCGGCATGGCCCGGATGATCAAAACCTACATCGCAACAAGCGCAGCCTATCAATCGATTTAAAGCATCCGCACGGTCAAAAACTATTTGGCGAACTCGTCGCCAAGGCGGACGTCGTTGTTGAGAATTTTCGCGCCGATGTGAAACAACGTTTGGGTCTCGATTACGAATCGTTGTGCAAGCACAACGCCGGCATCATTCTCGCGAGTATTTCGGGGTTTGGTCAGACCGGTCCTTACAGTACGCGTGCTGGGGTCGATCAAATCGTGCAAGGTTTGTCGGGGTTGATGTCCGTCACGGGACATCCCGGTGGCGGCCCGGTACGTGCAGGGATAGCGATTAGCGACACCGCGGCAGGGATGTTTCTCGGCCAAGGGATCTTGCTTGCGCTTTTACATCGCGAACATACTGGGGTGGGGCAATGGGTGCATACCTCGATGCTCGAATCGATGTTGTCGAAAATGGATTTCCAAGCAGCTCGATATACGATGTTAGGAGAGGTCGCCGAGCAACAAGGTAACGATCATCCAACATTAGTGCCGATGGGGACATTTGTGGCAAAAGATGGCCCCGTCAATATTGCCGCCTCGACCCCACGAATGTTCAATGAACTATGTTCCGCATTAGGCGCAAAGAAGCTTGCCGAAGATCCTCGTTTCGCCACCAACGCAGGACGCGTAGCCAATAAGATCGAACTGAGAGCAGCGATAAATAAACTTACTGCGCAATTCACTGTGGAGGAACTCGTCGACTGCCTGGCGCCGCTTGGCGTGCCGTGTGGTCCGGTGTGTAATCTCGCCGAGACGTTCGACAATCCACAGGTTAGACATCTCGAAATGACTCGACCGGCACCGAACCCGGTACACGGCGATATCGATCTATTGCGCACACCAATTAACTTATCGAAGTTTCCGCATCCGCAGCGATTTCACCATGCTGGGCCAACTGCCGGACAACACAATCACGAAATACTTTCAGAGTTCGGCTACGATGCGGACACCATCGAACAACTTGAGCAAAGCGGAGCGATTTAAAATTCATGGATAATTCTGACTGGCTTGCGCAAGTGGACGAGAAGATCTTGGAACCGGATCTCGAAATTTGTGATCCGCATCATCATCTTTGGGACGATGCGCAAAATCCTTACCTGTTTGAACAGTTACTCGGCGACATCGGATCCGGCCATAACGTCACCTCGACAGTATTTATGGAATGTTCGTCAATGTACCGAGCTTCGGGGGAGGCGGTGTTAAAACCGGTCGGTGAGACTGAGTTCGTAAATGGAGTTGCCGCAATGAGCGCAAGCGGAAACTACGGCAAAACAAAGGTGTGCGCGTCAATTGTAGGTTTCGCAGACCTCGCTCTCGGTTCGGCAGTCGGCGATGTGCTCGATGCGCATATCGCGGCGAGCCCCCGTTTCGTCGGGATCCGCCATGCAAGTGGTTGGCACTCGAGCGATGAGATCCGCAATTCCCACACGAATCCGCCTCAAGGGCTTCTCGGTGATGCGACATTTCGCGAGGGGCTTAAGGAACTAGGCAAGCGCGGACTGACTTTTGATGCCTGGATGTACCATGAGCAAATTCCGGAGCTAACGAATTTGGCCGATGCGTTCCCCGATCAACTGATCATTCTGGATCATTTCGGCGGTCCACTGGGGATTGGACCTTATGCCAGCGCGCGCGAGGAAGTTTTCAGCGATTGGAAAAACGCCATTTCAGCTCTCGCGTTACGCGAAAATGTCGTGGTGAAGCTGGGCGGGTTAGCGATGCCGATAAACGGCTTCGGATTTCACAAGCACGATCGGCCGCCTAGTTCACAAGCACTCGCCGAGGTGACCAGCCGCTATTACCATCACACGATAGAGACGTTCGGCCCGTCGCGTTGCATGTTCGAAAGCAACTTTCCGGTCGATAAATTGAGTTGTTCCTACGCGGTTTTATGGAATTCGTTTAAACGGATTGCTGCTGATTTTTCCGCGGACGAAAAGGCCGCAATGTTTAATGGCAATGCGGTACGAGTCTACAAGGTTTAGTTCCAGAGCAAACGAAAGATGACGTTGTTCGAGATTGCTCCCGTTTTGGCGTTGACTATTGTTTGCTGGTTGGTCTACTGCCTCTGGCAGTGAACCCTAGCCGAAAATCTCGCGTTGTTGCTTCTTGGGTCGGCTTCGAAAAGCTGTTTCATAAGAACTTTCGATCAATGCCATTAAATAATCCTCGTGAAAACCATCGACGTCGACAATCGTCACCCAACGGAATCGGCCCATGTATTTCGCCGGTTTCACCCCAGGTTGATCGGTTAGCTCGATAAATCGATCAACCGACACGCGGACACTAAAGCGCCATTGCTCTGGCTCGCTAGTCTTGAAGTAGGCGAATTTCTTTTCTCCGACTCGATAAGATAGGACATTGATCGGCGGCGCGATGTTCTTCTCAGTCGCTCCTGAAAAAGTGCGACAGAACGCTTTTACGCCGTCTACATTCATGTTTCGATGTCAGGCTAATCTCACCGGCGGTTGACGGTCAGTTTGTTTCAGTCGCGCTGCTGTCGATTTGCGCCAGCAAGGTATCTCCTGAGAAGCTCAGTCGGCGGCGAACCGAGATTCGTTGATCAACTCGTTTCGGTTGCGCTGCTGTCGATTTGCACGAGCAAAGTGCCAACGTTGGATCCGTCAAACAATGAACGAAATGAACCCGGTAAATTCTCGAAGCCGACCCGTAAGTCTTCTCGATAGTTGATCTGCCCGCCTTCGGTCCAAGCTTTAAGATTGCGCGCGGCTTCGTCGAAGCGATCCGCATAGTTGCCGCACAGAAAACCTTGCATGCGGATACTGCCATAGACTAAACGCATCATATTGCGCGGGCCTTCTGCCGATTGATCATTGTCGTAACTTGAGATCTGCCCGCAGAGAACAATTCGGCCGCGCGGCGCCATATTGTCGATTGCAGCCTGCAGAATTTCGCCGCCCACGTTGTCGTAAAATACATCTATGCCGTTTGGACAGAGCTCGGCGAGTCGTTCAGCGACATTTTCTGATTTGTAGTCGATGGTCGCGTCGATGCCGCAATCCTGGGTGAGCCAATCGCATTTCGATTTGCCACCGGCGATACCAATTACTGTCATGCCTTTTATTTTTCCGATCTGCGCCGCCGTTGACCCGGTTGATCCGGCAGCGCCCGAAACGACTAACGTTTCGCCGCTTTGCGCGGCGCCAACCTCGAGTAGTCCAAAGTATGCGGTCATTGGATTTAGGCCATAGCGTCCAACGCCATCGAGAAAATTGATCCCTTTGGGGATTAAGGTCGGCCGGCGTAGTCCGCCACCGGGAACGACGGCGTAGTCTTGCCAGCTCGATAAACCAAGGACCCGATCCCCAACAGCGATGCCTTCGGCGGCAGATCCCACGACTCGGGCAGCCGCGGGTGCCATGATGGGTTGTCCCAATGGAATCGACGGGTACAAGCTTTTACTCGGCGGGTCCATCCAATTGCGCATCGTTGGCGCGCACAGAAAGCCGACGTTGCGGACCATAATTTCCCCAGCCTTTAGGTCTTGCGACGGCAGCGCAACTTCTTTGTATTCGAAATCCTCCTCACTTAAATTGCCCTGCGGGCGGCGTTTCAGTAACCACTGACGATTTACTTCGCTCACTAAATAATCTCCTGATTCGTACCGACTCGAATCGCGGTGCCGTCGCGAGTTCGGTTGCTGGTCAAAAACTAAATACCCGGCACATTAGCGAAGTTTGCTTCGCGTTTTTCGACGAACGCAGCCAGCGCCTCATTATTAGCTGGTGCGCCGAGCAATTCCTCGTAAACCTTGGACTCGCGCTGATGCGCCGCCCAGGCGTCGTGCGGACGCCCGCTGGCGAGCATGAGTTCTTTTGTCGCGATCAATGATGGGATTGGGTTGGCCGCAATTTCGGACGCCAAGGCCATCGCGTTCGGCATGAGTTCCTGTGCCTCTTCGAGTCGCCAGACTAAACCCATTTCCAAGCACTCGACGGCGCTAAACCAGCGGCCCGATAGTAAAGTGTAGGCCGCATTTTGCCAGCCCATGCGTTCTATAAAGGTGCAGCTACTGCCTGCTTCGGGCGCCAGGCCGAGTTGTGGAAACGGCGTTTTTAACCGCGCATCTTTCGCCATTAGCACGAGATCGCAGTGCGCGAGCATGGTCATTCCAATACCAACCCCGAGCCCGTTCACCGCCGCGATCAGCGGCTTCTTGAAATTTGTTAGCTGCTTTAGCATGTGCGGAAATTGATGTTCCGCGGAACCGCCTTGGGCTAGCACTTGGAACTCTTCGAGATCTTGTCCGGCGCAAAACGCTTTGCCAATCCCAGTAATGATAACGACCGCCGTATTCGACGATTCTTCAGCTTCGGCGAGTCGCTCAGCGATGCCTTGAAATACAGCGTTGTTCATGGCGTTTAATGCGCCCGGTCGGTTGATGCTTAGTACGCGGATCCGATCGTGATCTTCACAAAGTATGATTTCGCTCATATGTTTTACGTTTCCTAAACCGTGGGTTGTTTGCTAGCCGTATCCTAACTCAAGGAACGAGAGTTTCATCCGCGTCGCTATGCGTAGCACACAAAGCCTTGACTAATTGCGCGTTGGTCATCGTCCGTAAAAACGGTATAGCTAACCACACCATCGCGATCCGCGTGGACAAGCAATTCGATCGTTGATGGCATTAACACCATGGCACTGAAACGACCGCCGAGACGCACAACGCGGGACGGATCGCCATCCAAGTAATGATCGACAACGCGCGATACGGCCAATGCCAGCGTCGCTGTGCCATGCAATATGATGTCCGGCAATCCTGCGCCTATTGCGACAGCGCGGTCGGTGTGAATAGGGTTCCAAATCCTCGCGCATTCTGTATAAACGTGCGCAGCTTCCTTCGCGATAGGAATCGCGATACGCCAATCTTCGCCGCCGACGAAATCAGGAAACGCGGGCATTTCCTCAACGACTTGCGGTTCACCGATAATCTCGACCCCAAGTTTGATGCCAAGATGATACGTACGACAGACGAGTTCGTCGTTCTTGTCCTTCGTATCAAAGCGGATGGTTTGTGCCGCACCAGGTTTAATCGGTGTGAGACCAACGACTGTTGCGGTTGTTGTGAGCTTTTCGCCGGCGCGCGCTGGTCGAAAGATTTGTAGGTCGTGGGCGGCGTGGACATTGCGCGCGCGTTCTTCGGCTGTCACGGATTCTGTGCCGGGTAAATTAAAGCAATCCAACATTGCCGGCCATTCTAGGCACACAGGAAACACTGGATGCGCGATAACACGATGGGCGGCAGTATCCATGTACGTCTCGTTGGTATCGCCAAGGCCGGCGGCGTACGCCATCAGCCAACGCGCGTCCACCTCATGTGTGAACTGCTGAGTGCTTTGTCCTACGACTGCAGAATTAAATGGCACGGTTAGTCTCCCATAAGAAATAAAACTAAGTATAGCGTTGCGCCCACATGCACGGCGATATCAAAAAGCAAAGCCCAAAGAAGCGTAACCCATTCGAATGGTAACCACGGCAAGCGCAATTCGTTAGACTAGTTGCATAATATTTCGAAATTAATAAGCGAAATCGGCAATGAAACAAAGCTTTTGTAGGGTTTTTTGTATCGCGATTAGCACCATGATGCTAATGACGAATGGTGTCATTGCTGACTCTGATGTGCCAACCGTGAGTCATGAGCGCCTCATGAGCACTGCCGAAGACGCCGCAAATTGGCTGACGTTTGGTCAAAACTACACGAACCAACGCTTTTCAAACTTAGACCAGATCCGCACATCCACTGTTGCACAGCTAAAACCACGCTGGACATTCAATTCGGGCGCAAAAGGACCTTTCCAAGCCCAGCCTTTGGTCGCCGACGGCACAATGATTGTGACGTTGCCGGGGAATGACGTTGTTGCCCTAGATGCGGCTAACGGGCAGACGTTGTGGCGTTATCAACATACAAAGCGCCGTACGGACACGCTCGGTAGCCCCGCAAATCGAGGTGCAGCACTCGCCGACGGCAAAGTATTTGAAGCAACTAACGACGGTCGCCTATTGGCTTTGAACGCGCTAAACGGCGAAGTCATATGGGATCGGGTTATTGTGCGGCCGGTAGAAGGAGAACTTGAGGGTCTCGACGAGCCGACCCGCAAACGCTACCTCGAGAATATCGACACGCTTCCCGCGAAGATGCCACCGCTTGCTTATCGAGGCATGGTTATTGTCGGGGTGACGTCAGCTGGTTACGGCATTTATTACAACATCGGGGTAAAAACGCGCGAAGGTCCGGCACCTCGTTGGCAGGATTTCCATGGTAAGCGCGGCTTTGTCGCGGCGTTCGACGCGGACACCGGCGATGAAATTTGGCGTTGGTATACAACCCGGTCTGGCGGTTGGGAAGGGAAATTTTCTGCAACCACGGGAGAGGGTGAGTCATTGTCGCGCGATC
>CAWLAW010000039.1:0-11361 GCA_963854885.1 Gammaproteobacteria bacterium
ATCGTGTGATGGTCGTTGTGCAAGCGATCCGCTCTGCCCGAACGCGGACAGTGAGCAATAGACGATGCGCGGATTTCGCTCGTATACATCCGCGTATCCGATCCCGAGTCGCGCAACTACCCCAGGGCGGAACGAGTCAATCACGACATCCGCTTCATCGGCCAAACGCAGAAAAATTTCGCGACCTTCTGCCGCTTTAAGATTTAGTCGCAGACTTAGTTTTCCCCGTTGGGTATTGCGAAAGTAAGCGGAGAAACCGTCAATTTTTGGGCCTAAGCCGCGGGTCGGTTCGCCGTCGAAGCTTTCAATTTTGATCACCTCTGCGCCGTGATCCGACATTAATAGCCCCATATAAGGACCGGGAAGGAAACGGGATAGATCGAGCACACGGATCCCATCGAGTTTCATAATCGGTATTCCATCATTGAGAAAATCAAACGTGAAGCCCCGCGATGTGTACCGGGCCGATTTCTAGCGCTAGTTTGTCGCCGCCCCATCCAGAACAATCACCACGAGTTTACCGTTCAACCAGTCCGGTAGCCACTTAGGCACGGTAGGGCGCAAACGAGAAAAAACCGTTTCTTTAAACGCCGGATCGTCGAGAACGACTTTCGCGCTTCCGTGCAGGATCTCTCCTTTTATGAGGAGGCTGACCGGGGCACCGTCGCCAGTAAATGCCTTCCACCATCCGAAATCCGCGCCCGCATAAATGTGGTTATCCTCGCGAAGATAATTCACTGGCAGCGTTTTCTTATCGGGAAATGTTAGCAGCATGACTTTCTTTGCGCGCTCGCCACCCGGATCGTTGGTTAGTTCTTCGAGCACGCGAGGATTCATGATCTGTGTGGAATACAGAACCGCGCCAACTAGCCCGACGACGATGAGTATTGCGCCAAACACGATAAATCGCTTAGTCCTCATGCCCACGATTAACTGGCCGGTGCCGGACGCATGAGTTCGTTAATGTCGACGCTGTTGCCGACGATAAGATCGTCGCGCGCCAGAAAACTTGGCTTAATAAACCAGACCAACATTGGCAACACAACTAAGGACAACACCATGTTAATCAGCATCACTGCGACCAGCAGTAGACCCATGTCGGCCATGAACTTGAGATCAGATAAGAAATACCAAGGTAGTATCCCGATCAGCATAATCGTCGCGGTGAACATAATCGCTTTACCGGTCGTGGTGAGCGCCGCCGTGATCGTCTTCCCATAATCTTGATCTTGCGCAGAGTATTCTTCGCAGATCCTCGACAGCAAATAAATCCCGTAGTCGATACCTACTCCAACCCCAATCACGGCGACAATTCCCGCGTTGATATCCAACCCTATACCGAGCATATGAATGCACGCGCCGAGTAGTAAATTAGACAAGTTAACGGGAATTAACAAAATTAAGGCGGCGACGAAAGAACGGTAAGCGAAGGCTGATATTAACAACACGGCAAGATTTACCATGCCCATAATCAACCAATGGTATTTTTCGACTGTGTTATTCATCGCCTGTTGCAGTGCGATCACCCCGGTTCCCAAACGGACACGAAATTTGGGATGGTCCTCGCCCACTGCAGCGACAGCTCGTTCTGCACTCGCCAGCGCGGCGTCAACCGTTTCCTGCTTATTGTCTTTATACCAGGATGTAACGGTCGAATTTTCGAAATTGTAGTCAGATACGTGGGCAAAGTTTAAAACGTCGTTGCCCATAAGCGTCGCAAAAGTGACTGAGGCTATGTTCTCGTCAGTGAGATCCAATTCGCTCCATTTCGGATTACCGCCGGCAAACAAACGGGTCGTTTCTCTCACGTAATCGGTAAACGCGAGCGTAGCGCGGGGTGGCAGTACCGGATCGGATTCTAGCAATCGCTGCAGTTTTCCATGGATCTCCGCGACTTCCGGGGAGCGTACGGTAGGGGCCTCGTGGTTTCTTTCTTTGGCCTCGATAATAATTTCCAAGGTATTTGTGCCCGGAAAATGTTCATTGATGGCTCTCACCGCGGTATTGAACTCAGAATCGTGCCACAGGAGGTTGCTGCCTTCCACTGGGTTACCCATTTGGATCTGAGTGTTCAAATAAATGGCAACGCCAGCAATTAGCGCCACGACCACGGCGGTCTTGTTCGCGGCTTTTCCGTAACTCAAACGCGATAGGCTGCGCAATAGATTTTCTTGGATCCGATGAATGCCGGAAGGTTCGTTCGCGCCACCAACAATCTTCTCTATATTTTTTGGAACCGGTAGATACGACAAAAGGATCGAACAGAGGAACACCCCGGTCGGGATAATCCAAAGCGCCCAAAAGCCGCAAAATAACGCATGGTTTACCATCGATTGTATGGGCGCAATCGCAATAAAAATGATCCCGCACACGTCGGTCAAAATACCGAGGATGGAGGGCGCCATCATGATCCCCATCGTGAGTTCTGCAGCCTTACGTTTATCGCCAATGCGCAGCAGTATTTCGTAGAACCGTTCAGTATATTGCACACAATGTGAAAACGACCTCGCAACTAGCAATAGCGGGACGATCATCAAAAGCGGCTCGATCGGTCGATGGATCAAGCCAATAAAGCCGAAGCCCCAAACTGCCGCGACGAGCGCACAAACAATCGGGGTGACGACCCCACCGAAATTACGCATGTACAGCACTAGGGCGATAATCAGAGCGCCGACGGTGACGGCGAAAATTTTGTACGTTTGTTTCTGCAATTTATATACCCAACCCGTCAAGGTCGGCTGGCCGGCTAGGAATACCTCATGATTCTCGTCGCGCGCCTGCTCGACCAAGTTTTGCGTAAACGCGAACGCGACACCGTAATCCACGGAGTCATGGAACGCGGCGGTAATCATGGTTGCGGTTTCGTCGCGTGACACAAAGAATGTTTTCGCATTCGTTGAGACGCCAACTCGGCGTTCGAAGTCTGCGACTTCTTGGTCTGTTTCGGGTGGTTTATTGTCCATTAAGGGATGCGCGCTCACCCCCCAGGCGGTTGCCTCGGCGTAGCGCAATTTCTCGGTTGAAATCGAGATAACGGTATCGTGATTAACTGATGGCGCGAGGTCTATCTCGCGCGTGATATCCCAGACTTTTTTCAGTGTTTCGGGATGATAAATCGTGCCGTTTTTTCGTTTCACCACGATCGCGACGGACATCGGGTTACCGAAATTGCGATGGTCGAAATACACTTGCACGTAGGGATCGTCCTTGGGCAGGAGATCGTTAAACACCGTTCGAATGTCGACGTTTTTAATGCCGGTCGTAAAGTATGCGGTGGCCAATACAAAGCCGATAGATACCGCGACACGGTATTTCATAATAAAACGGGCGATCGTGAATCTCATGGCTTATGACGACCTCAAAAAGCGCGGCCTAACGACGCAGGCAGCATATCTAACAAATAGTGTTAGCACGTCGCTGGGTTAGCGCCATGCGTTTCCGATTGCGGGGTCCTTATGTTGTTAGCTGAACTTCCCCGCGAGGGTAGGTTAGCAAGATCTCGCCGGGATAGCTCACTTCTAAATGCACGATACGCGGTGGTAGTGAGTCTGATTCGGGTGCAGCAATTTCAACCATTGGCGTGACCGAATTGTGCGTCGCACCACAGGGTTCGGGTTCATTTTTCCCCCGCTTGTGGTTCCGAAATATGTTCGATATCGATTAAGTTCCAAGGCACCCTTGGATTTCGGAATAGTCGCTTGTTTAATTGCGGGGTAATCCGCGACATCGTGTTCGAGCCGTTGTCGAACAACGATGCATTTTAAAACAGACGTCGCGGCGTTCTTAAGCTTGTGCGGCAGTCCGCCGGCCCGATACCCGAAAAAGCCGCCCGCGCAGAGGGAAAACACATCATTTCCGACGCTCGCTTACGCTTCTCCGTGCAAAACATAGATGCACTCGTCCCCGTGGTGATGATGGTGAAGTTCGGTGGTCTCGTCGCCTGGGTTAGCTTCTACCGAGTGAAAGCCAAAACCAGTGAGCCATGTCATATCGCCGAGCGATCGGTTCACTCGCCGCGCATTAGGGCTGAGGTAATGAGATTTTTTCGTCCCCTCGACAGCGTTGATTTCTGACTTTTTTAAGCACGTACTTTTCTATAACAACGCTCTATATTTCGGCTGGAAAATATTTTGCTGCAGTGCATTAAACTATCTCGGGATGAAGCATCCGGCGATGCGCTCGGGTCCACTATTACGCCTATAATCGGCGTATTAATCGATCGGAGTAGCCATAGGCACCGATTGCGGATGAGTAAAATGGATCTGCAAGACTGCGATATCTCGCAGTAGCGAATCGGCCGTCGGCGTGTCCGCGACCGGTGGTCGGAAACTGACGGAAAGTTATTAACCTAGGATCGCCATGAACAAGCCAACACAGAATTTACATAGCAGCAAAGGTCCGATCGGGACCTTTCATTACCTCGAACCGGCGGTTGAATCTTCGCTGTATCGAAACGGAAAAGTGTTAACGCGACGTGACCCCGACGGCAGTGACGCAGGCAGTGTTGGGGTCGACTTAGAAGAGCAAGACACGCTGGTACACGATGCGCGTCAGTTGTCAGGAAAAGATCGACGCACAATTGGTAGCCACGGGTTTGAACTCGTCGATCAACCAATTGTGGGTGGGGCGATCGATTTTTTCGATCATGGCCAAGTAGTAGAAAATTACTATGGGCAATGCGCGCGCATTGTTGAGCAAGAGACTGGTGCCCGCGCATTCGCGTTCGATCACAACATTCGCTCAGCAACCGGTAAACAGAGCGCCCAGCGGATCGCCGGCGGTCAAACGGTGCAGGGCCCGGCACACGTCGTGCATGGCGACTACACGCTAACCAGCGCGCCACAACGATTGCGTGACTTAGCCAATCCGCCGAGCGGCAACGACACGTTGTGCTCGGTGCTAAAAGATGGCGAGTCGTTGATCAGTCAGGCGATGGTCGACAAATCCATCGCCGACGGGGGGCGATTCGCGATAATTAATGTGTGGCGCAATATTGCCGACGAAGCCGTTGCGACGCACCCAATCGCCTTGTGTGATGGGCAAACAGTCGAATCCGACGATCTTGTCGTATTTGAGATTCACTATCAAGATCGTATTGGCGAAAATTACTTTGCGAAGCAAGCGGCCGGACAACGGTGGTACTACTATCCGGCGATGGAACGCGAGGAAGCGTTGTTGATCAAACAATGGGATTCGGCAGGAACGCTCGCGACATCGTTGGGCGCGGATGGCGATGGCACAGATTTACAAGCGCCATGCACATTCAGTTTCCATAGTGCGTTTGAGGATCCAACCACCCGCGACGATGCACCGGATCGTTGGAGTATCGAAGTGCGCTGCATTGTTATCTACGATTAGGTCGATTTGAACTGGCAAGGCCCGGGCCGACGTTTAGTAACATCGGTAACAGCCGAGCCCGAACAACTAAAGACTGTTGATGAGGAACCCGATCTAGCGCCGTACCAAAAGCTAGACCGGGGTATTCAATTACATCAGATCTTTCGCCAGTTGATCGATTTCTGCGCACATCTCGGCCGTCGTCGCGCCGGTTAGACACATGATCATTCGATTCGCGCCAGCGGCCGCAAATGCATCGTGATCGGCTTTCGATTTCCATTGATCACCGAGCCCAAACACCGAGAAGTCGATGTCGGAAATATTACGACCGATCTCATCGCAATATGTTTTGATCTGCGCAGCACCTTGCTTAAATTCGTCGACACTTTGTACCAGCGGGATCCATCCGTCGCCCCAAGTTGCGACTCGCTTCAATGCGCGCGGGTTATTAATTGCACCGAGGAGCACCGGCGGGTGCGGTTTATTCATCGGCTTCGGATAGCAGCGAATCGGTGGAAAGTCGTTGTAAGTACCGTGGAATTCAGGCGCATGCTCGGTCCATAAGGCCCGCATCACCGCAATATTTTCTTTAACGTGCGTCCAGCGGTGCTCGAAGTCGCCGCCTAAAATTGTGCATTCTTCTGGATTCCAACCTGCGCCAACCCCGAGCAAGAAGCGCCCGTTCGAACATTCGTCGAGCGAGGCGATCATTTTCGCGGTAAGTATCGCGTTTCGTTCTGGGACAAGCAGCACCCCCGTACCGAGCTTAATTTTGCTCGTTGCACCGGCTACCGCGGCGAGCAGGATCAGCGGATCGGCCATTTGCCAAAGGTAATCGGGCTCTTTTGATCCAGGTTCCCCGCCTGGGTAGGGGACGCTGTAATTCAAGGGAAGAATCGTATGGTCGGGCGCCCAATACGACTCGAATCCCGCATCTTCAGCATGTTTAGCTACTGTTACTGCAACGGCATCACGGTTTGCCGCGACTTGAAAGATACCGATATCCATTAGTTTCCCCTCTTTATTCGTTTATGTAGACGACCGGCGATTATCTTCGATGGATGATCGGCAAGCTAGTCGCTAAATTTCCGCCCAATTTTGAGCGATCCCACGGCAGCGGATATGTTGGAGCGGGCAACAGCGAAACAATTTCGCCGCAACGCAACAATTATTTTGCAGCCCATCCATCGATAAGGCCGTTGTCTCTGGCGTGCTACTAGCGGAATCGGGATAATGGCAGAACTGACGGTTGCTGTTAATAGAAAAATCAAGGAACGCCCATTATGAAGATCGCCGCATTTCATTTAATGCCGTACCGGGATCTACCCGAAGACTTTGACAAAACCCATGACTCCGCGTGGTTCACGCTGCCGTTCGAAAGTGTCGCCGACCGTAAGCTGTGCGCGGAGTATTACAACCACACATTAGATGAGTTGACGTATGCCGCTGAAGTTGGTTTCGATGGTGTTTGCACGAACGAGCATCACCAGAACGCCTACGGATTTATGGTTAACCCCAACATGATGGGATCTGTTTTAGCCCGCGCCACTCGAGGTAAGGAAACCGCGATTATTCAGATGGGCGAAACCTCGGTGTTCTTGAATCCACCGAATCGGGTTGCCGAAGAATACGCGATGCTAGATTGTATTTCGGAAGGTCGTATGGTCGCCGGGTTTCCGGTCGGCTTGGGCGGAGACTTTGCCTACAGTTACGGCATGGCACCGATGGAGCAACGTGGCCGCTACCGCGAAGCGCACGCGTTGATCAAAAAGGCGTGGACCGAGAAAGAGCAATTTGCCTGGAATGGCAAGTACTACCAACTGCCGATGGTAAATTTATGGCCGAAGCCATATCAAGAACCGCATCCACCGGTTTGGGTTCCGGGCAACGCGAGCCCAAGCACCTGGGATTTCGTTACGGAGAACAATTATTGCTATTGCTACTTAACTTACTTCGGCGCGAAAGGCGCCGGCACGATCGTGAACGGTTACTGGGACAAAGTTGAAGAAGCCGGTCTCGATCGCAACCCTTATCGCATGGGATATCTGGTCCCGGTTGGCGTATCTGCAACCGATGAAAGTGCCGAGGCAGAGTACGGACGCCACATCGAATACTTCTATCACAAACTTCTCCACATGCCGGAGCAATATCTCTTACCGCCCGGCCATATGACGCACTCATCGCTGGAATTTTTACTCAAGAAGCGGCCGTTTCCGTCCTACGATGAATTGAATAATTACAAGTACAAACATTTCGAAGAAAATGAATTTCTCGTTACCGGCAGCGCCGCGACTGTGGTCGACAAATTGAAATCGATCATTAAACGCCTCAACGTCGGGAATTTGATGATCTTGCCGCAGTTCGGGTCCATGCCGCACGAACAGACGATGGAAAATATCGAACGAATTGGTAAGGACGTCCTCCCGCACCTTAAGGGAATTTGGGACGACGAAGGGTGGGAAAACCATTGGTGGCCGCAGAACGCAGCGCCAAATAAACCATCGAAGAAAAACAAGGCCGCCTAGTGCAAGCCCGAACAGAGGAGATATGCAATGCATGAGGTCCGCACTCAAACGGTCCCGACACTCGGTGGTCGGCTCGACATAACCGTCAATGTTGCCGGCAAAGGGGACCCGGTGGTCTATTTACATTCAGCCGGTGGATTTTATTGGGACGATTTCTTGGACGGTCTGGCGGATAACCATACCGTCTACGCACCCTTTTTTCCGGGTACACAACCTGATGTACCTGAAGGGATTGAGCAACTCGACGAGTTGTGGGACGCAGTACTTGCTTATGACGATTTGCTCGACGGGCTAGGACTAGAATCGACGAAACTCATTGGACATTCTTTCGGTGGCTTGCTCGCTAGTGAGTTAGCGGCACAGCGACGCAGGGGAATCGAGAAATTGGTGCTCATATCGCCGATCGGTTTGTACAACGACGATCATCCCTACACTTGTGCGAATTGGTGTGCACTGAGTTTCGATCAGATCTTAGAGACACTTTTTTATGACGCCGATACGCCTCGCGTAAAGAAACGCATGACGCCGCCATCGGATCCGGACGCTGCGGCACTTTGGACACGCGACTTTATTTGGACGCTTGGCTGCACGGGAAAGCTCATTTGGCCGATTCCTGATAAAGGTTTAAACAAGCGCATCCACCGCATTACCGCCCCGAGCTTGGTCGTATGGGGTGAGGACGACGCACTCATACCGACGGCTTACGCTGAGGAATTTAAAGCCGCTTTACCCAATGCAGATTTGTTTTGGTTATCGCAATGCGGTCATGAGCCGCCACTCGAACAAACCGAGAAACTCGCCGAAAGAGTCGCTACGTTCTTCGCCGCATAACCACTTCGACCCGAGTCGCTGCACGGGCCTGGCTGCATCCTCGCGGCCACGTGGCCTCTGATAGCCCACTGGTAGGGAATTTGAACTTGAAGCTTCCTCGACGCCCCATGCTGGCTCTGTTTCTGATGTCAATCTTATGGGGCTATGGTTGGACGGCGCTCAAGATCGGATTAATCGACGCTGCGCCATTCGAGTTTACCGCCCTGCGGATGGGCCTCGGTGCGGTTTGTCTTTTAATCATGCTGCCATTGACTGGCAGACCCTTTCTGCCGCGGCGCGTGCCAGAACTCCTGAAGCTCGCGTTGGTGCAAACCTCATTACTATTTACCTTATCGACCTGGGCGATAGCTCAGGGCGACGCCGGACGTGTCGCCTTTATGGTTTACACCATGCCGTTTTTTACTCTGCTACTGGCCTGGCCGTTGCTTGGGGAACGGGTTAAAGGCCTGCAGTGGGTAGCCATTACCTTGGCTGGAGTAGGGCTGTTTGCAATCATTCAACCGTGGCAGATGTCCGGCGGCCTCGCGGGAAATGCGCTGGCTATTGGCGCCGGAATGACTTGGGGAGTCGGCGCTATCATGGTTAAGCAATTGCAAGCTCGCGAGCCGATGGATCTACTGTCGATGACCGCTTGGCAAATGAGCTTTGGTTGCATTCCGTTATTTATCTTAGCGTTTTTTATCCCCGAACCAGCCATCGTTTGGTCACCGAGATTTATCGGCACACTGTTCCTCATTTCCGTCGTGATCACGGCGTTCGGTTGGTCGCTGTGGATGTATGCGCTCGATAATTTGGAAGCCGGAACGGCAAGTTTTGGCACTCTGGCGGCGCCACCCGTCGCGATGATCTCTTCTGCGATTATTTTCGGAGAAAGACCGAACGCGATCGAAATTGTCGGCATGGCGACGATTGCCGTGGCGTTGCTTGTTTTGAGTATCCACTCAATGCGCTCCGGACGACCCATGTCGAGCCCGACGACAGCGGACTGAAAGACCGACCACTGAAACTACCGAATTACTGGGTCGCTCAGATCGTCACGACGGGTTTTTCATCAATAGTTAAATAGATCTCTACCTCCTGCCGCTATGGTTGAGATACTCTCGAAAAATTAAGCACGTCGTTATGAAAGAAAATCAAAGAAATTACTATCGAGTTCTTTTTGTCCAGCCGGATGCGCCAATGGAGATTATTCAATCGAGCTACCGGACGATCATGCAGAAACTGAAAGCCCACCCCGATTTGGGCGGTGATACATGGAATGCGTCGGTTATTAATGAGGCCTACCAGACCTTAGTCGACCCAATTCGGCGGACTTATTACGACGAGAAGCTATTTTCTGCGACGAACATCAAGAAACTCGGCCTGCAGTCTGATGCTCAGCGCCATCACGAAACAAAGGCCAAAGCACAACGCTACCAAGAAACGAAGGAAGCGACCGACGATATTAACTTCAGCGCGACTTGGAAGGAGTTCCGTCCGCGCTCAATTTAGGAAATAGGTCGAATATCTGACCCCGGCTCGCCGCTCGGTTTTCCACACCGGACAAGCGACTACCGCGGCAAAGTATCAACCCCGTGGTCGACTCATTTGTCGGCCACCAACCGTGATTTCAAGCCGATTCTTCTGTACTCGTTTACCTGTACTGGCCTGCGATAATCGCGCGCAGAGATAATTTCCCGAGTCGCTAGTACAATTGGTCTCGAGTACTGCAAATCCAAAAGGGTCCGATCATGGCGGCGATTCAAATCGAAGCGCTTGAGAGTGTCAATTCCGTGCTGAACTATACGGAAATTTCGGACCACCGACCGGCATTTTATCTGTATAAGCCGGATTCGGATGAACTTCAAACGCCGCGCGTGGCAGATAAACGAACGGTGCCAATTTACGACGTGCGTGCGCAGATGGACAACGTGACCTTAGACGATCACGGATTCTGTTTTACCGAACGAGCATTACCGGCAATTGATTTCTTCGACGCACCAAGCGTCCAACAGTCGTACTACCGCGAATGCGCAGATTTGGTAAAAAGCGCGACCGGTGCAAGCCGCGTGCTTGCCTTCGATCATAATGTCCGAGACAAGGAACGTTCCGATCAACCTGGGGTCGACTTTCCGGTCCGTTTCGCCCACAACGATTACACGGATATCTCAGGTCCACAACGTGTCCACGATTTGATGGGCGATGAAGCGGGCGAGTTGCTCAAGTATCGCTATCAATTTATCAACGTTTGGCGCCCGTTGCGTGGTCCGGTAGTCGATACGCCGCTCGCGGTTTGCGATGCGTCTAGCCTGGCGGTCGATGATTTCATTGCAACCGATTTGAAGTATCGAGATCGAGTGGGAGAAATATTTAGTTTTCGGTTTAATAAAAATCACCGATGGCTTTATTTACGCGGCATGCTGGAAAACGAAATACTATTACTTAAGTGCTTCGATTCCGCGACAAATGGCATAGCGCGTTACACTGCGCATTCCGCGTTCCGCGACCCGCGCGCGCCGCACGATACACCGGTTAGACGTAGCATTGAAGTTCGCACCATTGCGTTCTATTCGCCCCAGCAAGGCGGATAAACGACGCGCGGTTTGATTTACTTCGAAGCTAAGACGGCTATTTGATTTCCACTAAGGAGGTTCCAATGACGGTGAAATACTCCTCGCGAAATTCTTTC
>CAWLAW010000040.1:0-11144 GCA_963854885.1 Gammaproteobacteria bacterium
CAAGCCACAATCCATCGAATGCGGGGTCGTAACGTTCGCAAAATTCGGCCAGTTCGCGAGCGACTTTGCTCTCGAATACTAGGCCGAAACCTTCGGTTCGATGATAGAAACCTGCATGGAGTTCGGTGATCCGCCCGATGCAACCGGGCCGATAACCGTCTTCCACCTCGATATCCATCAATCCTTCACCGGGACCGGGAACTTAAGAACCGGCGCCAGGCCACAAGTTGATGCCGCGCCAGGCGAGATGGACGGAAAAAATCGCGCACAAGATTGCTATCGACACATTCGCGACGGTGAAGTCGTCGGCTAGCCCTCGCTTAACACTCACCGTGGCGCCGATGAGGGTGACTATAAATCCAAATTCGCCGGCAAGAAGCAAGGTCAGCAGCGGCAGGGTTGTCGCGCCGCTGTCGTCGAGGGTTCTGCCAACGACGACCAGAACGGTTAAAACACCGCCGATCAACAAAGCCAGGAGCGGAAAGATCTTCCTCATCGATATCTAATGCATTTTCGTTCTGTGGAGTTGAAAAGATTATAGTTCGCTTTTGCAGCTAATCGAATATCCGTTACGGTGGCAATTCTCCCTACATCCGAGCGTCAATCGCCGTGTAACTATCAGTCGCGATTGCAGCGTCTCGAGTCGCACGCAATTTGACTATTAGCTTTCATCGAAACTGTTGCTAGCCGCCGCAATTCGTTAACCAGTCGGGATCGGGATCTTATTGCCTTCAGCGTCGATATTAACGAACGTAATTCGTGTCGCGAATACCGGTCCATCGAGCGTATTCGCTGGCGCCTCAGCGAATACATCGACCGCATAGTCCACGGAAGTATTGCCAAGACGCGTGCGGTCGACGACGAAACGGAGGATTTGCCCGCACGCTATGGGGTGGCGAAAAGTCACATCGTCTAACCCGATCGTGACGAAGTGATGGCCCGGAAATTCGATGTTAACGGTGACATACGCAAACTCATCGAGCCATTTTAAGAGATACCCGCCGAATAAGGTCCCCTGATCGTTCAGATATTCGGGCAATACCATTTTGTAGTGTTCCATTCGTTACAGCGATCCCGGTTAGATTGCTGCTTATCCTAATCGATTTTCGTGGCGGCTTCGTGGGGGGCTAATTGACTGCCATCAATGGCACATTGCACGTTACAATTCATAACGTGAAATATGACAACAAGAAGACGATTGACTGCGCTAGCGCAGTTCCGGCCCTTAGGAGTACCGCATGACGACGAAGTCAAAATCCGTATTAATCGATAACAACCCTGGGCGCAGTGCGCAAACGGTTGGCATCGCCCGCGAGCTCGGTACCGATATTGAGTTAGTGCACGCGCCGTCCGTGGGGGTGATTGGGAACAAAGGCGATAGCCAGTGCTATCTCGGGGTGCAACGTAAAGTCGAGGTGATTCACGAGCAGCTGCGTAGTCGCATTGGTCGAGACGCTGGCCAGATGGCCATGCGCCTAGTCCAACCTGAATATACAGTTGCGACCTCAGACGGCATGCGCAACGGGACGCGTGAAATGCGCTATTCCTTGATCGGTCGCGAGGTCACCCACGACACGGTTTGTGAGCACCTGAGTGCGTCCGGGTTGGAAGCCACGATCGCGGTTGTTGCGTGCGATAAACCGCCCGTCGGTACCTTGGCCGGGCTTTTGGAACACAATCGACCAGCTATTATTGTTTCGGACGGCCCGATCAGGCCTGGGGTCGATTCTGTCACCGGTGAGCGGCTGGATATCATCAGCGGGTTTCAAAATGCCGCACATCCCGACGACGAAGTTAGAAAGCGTATCGCTTGCGAGGCCTGTCCTGGCATCGGAAGTTGCGGTGGCATGTTTACCTACAACACGATGCAAACATTTATTGCGGTGCTCGGCATGGAGCCTCTGCACATGGTGTCGCCCGCGTCCGACGATGAGCGACGTTTAAACGAATTCCCCAACGAACTCGTCGAGTTCTTGAATAACTTAGTCGAGAAGAATATTACGCCGCGTGACATCGTTTCGCGCGATGCGTTGCGCAACGCACTCATTGTCGCAATGTCGGTCGGCGGTTCAACGAACGTTCTACTGCACGCGCCGGAAATTGCACGGGCAGCCGGTTATCAGAATTTCGCCGAGGACATCATGTCCCCAGAAGAATTCAATTATTTATCCGAGAACATTGTTCCGGTGCTCACCAACGCGCGACCATACGGAGATTATTCGATGGTCGATATCGATGAGAAAGGCGGCATTCAAGTCATCGTAAAAACGCTACTTGAGGCCGGCTTGTTAAATGGCGGCACGTTAACGTGTACGGGCGAAACGCTTGCCGAGCAAGTTCAACGACTGAATCCACCGACTCCGGATGGCACGGTCATCCACGCGGTTGAATCCCCGTACAAACCGACCGGCGGTTTACGCGTACTAGGTGGCAACTTGTCGACTGATTACAGTGCCGTACTTAAACTTGCCGGGGTAGAAGGCGGCTTAGAACACAACGTCTTTATCGGTAAGGCGCGCCTGTTCGATGGTGAGCAAGGCTTACTCGATGCGCTCGCTGATTCGCCGGAGAGTTTTAGTAACCATGACATGGTGATTGTGCGTTACGAAGGTCCGAGTGGTGCGCCGGGGATGCCTGAAATGTTGGACTCGACATCGCGCATCACGACCTTATGTCGGGAGAAGGGTTTTGTCGTTGGCTTAATGACCGATGCCCGATTCTCGGGCGGTTCAGTCGGGTTGGTGATTGGGCACGTTGGCCCCGAAGCAGCGCTCGGCGGACCGATAGCACTTGTCGAGGACGGCGACGAAATCGTTGTTGATTTAAACGTCAACGAACTCAATTGCACTGCGTTATCTAAGCCGGACACCTACGCCGCACGCAAAGCTGCTTGGGATAAAGTAGTCGCTGAAAACGACGGGATCCATCCTTCCTGCGGCGAAGTCGATACGCGATTGCTCAACCGCATGCGTCGCTCGGCCGTATCGGCTGTGTATGGCGCGGGCATGCACCCGGATCGACAAGTCTGGGTGAGCGAACCCCGAGCGGCGGAGAAAACTGGATTTAATCCGACGAATAAATTCCGTCCTGACTTACATCGCGAGTTCTAAATCGTTTGTACCTATGATGTGTAGTGGACGATTTGATCGCTAAGTTTGATCGGTCTTCCCGGAGCCAGAGTCCTTCTGTGGCTGCCTCGCGAGACGAGAAATTTACGCCGGCGACAGTGCTGTTGGCGGGGGCGCGCTGCCACCCGCGCAAACGCATTCTCGTACCGAGGCCTAATTCCCGGAATCCCACGCGCTAATGGCGCGTGCGCATTCGCATATAGACTGTCCGAATCGTAGAGAGAACATAGCCGCTCGATATCTTTCGCTTTAAACGCCGAGAGCCAGGCGTGCAGATTTTCACGCGGCCCCTTCGTGTCGTCGATAGTCGTCATGTAATATTCCGTTTGTTTACTTCGGACGAGCAGTCAGCGCCGCAGGCGGGATTTATCCTGGGCGCCCGGTAGCAATGAATTACTGTTTACGGATCAGATTTCGCTGACGGTTTAACCCATTTCCAGCCACTAATCATTGGCATGATTAAATTTTCCTTTTTCCACACTAAGTAGAAAAAAATCGCCGCCACGTGTAGCCCAACGATTCCTAAGACAAATTTAGACAATAGCTTATGCCACCAAGTGAGTCGGTTGTTTACCGCTTCAGAAACTAAGTGCGCTAGTGGTGCGGATTCGAAATAGTCGTCCGAGACGAGAAATAACCCGGAACCCGCTTGCGCGGTCAATAATAGAAGTATCGCAATCACGGAAAGAGAACCGAGCGGATTATGCCCTCGGGTGCCGCTGGGCTCGCGTCGAGGAAAAATTTTAAGGTAATTAAATAGCTGTTTTGGACGGGGAATTAGCGCTCGATAGCGGATCGGGGAAGGACCAATAAAGCCCCAGAGGTAACGAAAGATTACTAATCCGATAATCGTGTAGCCGCAATAGAAATGCCACGCAATGGTGGAGAACGACATGAATTTGCCGAAGCTCCACCCCGCGACGACCGCGATAACTAAAACCCAGTGCCACAGACGGGTTACCGGGTCCCAAACCTTTTCGCGGTTTAGGCCATCCAAAGAGTTACTCTTTTTCGCGGAAGTCGTCGTGACAACCTTTACACCCGTCACCAACATCACCAATCTTTGAACGCAAAGCGTCAAGACCGTCGCCAGCGACCGCGGCAAATTCGTTTACTGCAGCTGCGTACGCTTTACCGGCTTCAGCAACTTTAGGATAGGTGCTCCAGATCTCTGGTAACGCATGCGTCTTACCTTCGTAGTTGTCCTTGCCGGTCCCCGCTGCCCAGGCAGCGCTCATGTCGAGCTGCAGCATTAATTTCAGATTATTGGCGAGATTCGCGGCTTTCTCGGCGTCGTAAGGAATGTCGCCTTTAGCCATGCCGAAAAGAGGCGTCGCAAAGAAAGTGCGTATGTTCATTTCACCTTGGCGGCCTTTAATGAGTACCAAATTCGGATCATCGTCTGCGGCGGTAAGGGCCGTTGAGACCAGAACCATCAGGCAGGTCGTCAACATCAAGATCAATTTCTGCATTGCGTTTTCCTTGCTAGTTTCTAGAGGCTGCACTGGGTAATGATAGCCTATTAGAAAAATACATCACATTAGGCATATTCGCGCTATAGTGCCGCAATAATGCAGCAGGTTAATTGGGACAATTTGCGCTACGTCTTAACGGTCGCAAACAAAGGCTCTATCTCCGGTGCTGCGCGGGAATTGGGCGTCAATCGGTCGACCGTGTTGCGCCGCATCGATGCATTTCAAAAGAGTCTCGATTGCCGTATTTTTGAACGCAGTGGGTCCGGTTATACGTTAACCGTAGAAGCCGAGAAAATGATTGCCGCCGCGCGCGAGGTCGAAAGTACGCTCTACAATATGCAGCGCGAAATTGCCGGTCGAGAATTGCGCTTAGATGGTGAGCTAAGCATTACAACGACCGATACTTTGATCGTGCATATGATGGGGCCGGTATTTGCGAGTTTTCACCGAGCCCATCCGCAGATTCTTATCAACGTGATCGTGACCGATAGCGTACTCGATTTAAATCGGCGTGACGCAGACGTTGCAATCCGCCCCACGAACATGCCACAAGCACCACTAATCGGCTCGAAGATTCGAGATATGGATTTTGGCGTTTATGCGTCGAGAAATTATTTGCAGGGTAGTGATGTCAAGCGTTGGCGTGATCATCAGTGGATTGGCCTCGATTCAAGTTTTCTTTCAACGCCCCCAGGAAAGTGGTTTTCAACCAACGTTCCAAATTCACGGATCTGTCTCAAGGGAGATTCCTTTTTGACGCTGAAAATTGCTGCTGAGAATGATTTCGGCGCAGCGTTACTACCGCGTTTTATCGCCGACACGTCGCCGTCCTTGCAGCGTATCGATGCGCCGACTGAGGAATTGACTACCGGGCTATGGGCGTTAACGCATCCCGATATGATCCGTTCGGCGCGCGTACACGCATTTATCGATCACGTCAGGACGGCCCTCAAAAATTAGTCGCTGTTCTCAGGCTTTTTCAGTTCTGCAGTTAATCCGGATAAAAATGGCTGCATTAACAGCCGATCGAGTCGCAGTTCCGCCGGCGAGCGAAATTGTTCGACCCCAATCGTCATGCCATCGTGTCCAGCCTTTGGTTGGGCGCGGTAGGTACCAAGGAGGCGATCCCACCAAGGCACGTTGAAGCCAAAGTTACTATTCATTTCATCGTGCACTATCGAGTGATGCACTCGATGCATGTCGGGAGTGACGACCATCCAGCGCAAAAATTTATCTGTAATCACCGGGATTTTTATGTTCCCGTGATTAAACATAGCCGTTCCATTGAGCAATACTTCGAATACTAATACAGCGATAGCCGAGGTGCCGAGTAACAGCACGACAACGATTTTAAAAGCCAATGAGATGAGTATTTCGATTGGATGGAATCGCGATCCCGTGGTCACATCGAACTCAAGATCGGCATGGTGCATGCGGTGTAGACGCCACAGCATCGGGATTCGGTGAAAGACTCGGTGCTGAAAATACACGGCGAGGTCGAGTAACACGACGGCCAAAATGATTGCCAGCCAATTTGGTATCGCCACTAGATTCAACAACCCTAAGCTTCTTTGTTCGGCGACGAGCGCTACGCCAACCACCGCACTCGGGGATATGATTCGAACGAGAATAGTACTAATCAGGGAGAGTCCGATGTTACTCGGCCATCTCACCCAACGAGAGATTCGTTGAGTCCTACGCGGCGCGAAGAATTCCCACGACGCGAGCGCAACAAATATGCTAACGAAACAGCTTAGGCGAATAAGCGCTTCGTTATCCATTGAACATTAGCTTCAAGGCGACCTAACGATGCGAATATTAGTCGCGAACGTTTGCCGATTTACTTTCCATGAATTCCTCGCGGGTGATGAAACTCGTATTCGATTCTCCACGGAAATTCAGAAAGCTCACGCCGTCGGGCCCGGCTTTGAAACCGTACAATGTATTGCCACCGACAAAAACCGAAGCGCCAGGTCCGAGGCGCTTACGCCCGATGAGTAATTCACCTTCTAAGATATAGATGATCTCGTCTTTCGCATGGGCATGCAGCGAGACTTCTTGATCGGGATCGATGTGCGCTTCGAAAAGCTGCAATCCGCCCCCGGCTCCCGGGTGGATAATGCGTACGTCACCGTCTCGCTCGGCCTGGGACATGCGCGCGGCGACTTCGGGTGCGACGGCTTCGTGCACCGGCTGCCAGTTAATCGATTCCGCTTCAACGACGCGTACTGTACCCATTGTCTAACTCCATATCCTCGAACGTCACCATATAGTGCGCTGAAAGCATCTGAATGTCGCGACGTTCTAAGTGCCTTTCGCGACAGTGCAATTTATTTCTAGCTGTCGGTCTGTGCCAGCGTTGCTTTCTTGGCTAAGTCCTTGCGTGATTGATCGCGTAAGTAATGTTGAATCGCCTCGATGTCAGATTTTTGCATTTCGCCAAACTGCGGCATGCCGCGGGCGATCCGTTGTCCATCAATGACGATAGCACTCGTCGCCTCAAGGTTTAGCACGATTGGTGAGGCACGAAGATCGGGTGTGCCACCGCCGGCAACAGCGCCGGGTCCATGGCACATCGCACAATGCCTAACAAATAACTTTTTCCCATCTGCCGCTAGGATCGGTTCGACCGTAAAACTCGGATCATCGAGCGGCATCACTTGCATCTTGGGTGGGGTATCGGGCAGGATCGCTTTACCGTCCAGTGCAAATATTAATAGTCGGCGCGGATGCATGCCGTACGGCCAGCCGTGTTGAGCACCAAAAGAACCGCCAGCCATTGCCAATCCGCCGCCCCAGCCAACCGGCAAGGCGATTAACTGCTGGCCGTCCATTTCGAACGTAATCGGCGGCGCGGCGATGCCGTGCTTTGCGTCGTACTCCCAAACGATCTCACCGTTGTCCGCCCGGTAGGCGAGAAATCTACCGTCCGCGAGTCCCTGAAAAACCAGGTTGCCGCCGGTTGTCATGGTGCCGCCATTCCAGACTCCAGGGGTCGGATGTTGCCAGGCGATTTTTTGCTGCAAAGGATCCCAGGCCATGATGCCACTTGTCCCATGCTTCGGATCGCTGTCGTCTTCCGCATACGATACGCCGGTGTGGAGTTCGTGCGGTTTTGCCTGATACTCGGCGTGGCGTATGCCTTTATCGTTGTAGTAGCCAGGAATGTCGTGGAACGGGAAGTACATAAGTTGTGTACTGGGGTTCCAGGACATGGGTTGCCAATTGTGCGCGCCCGCTGGTCCTGGCCACATTAAAACTTCACCGTCTTCATAACGCGAACCAGGCACCTCTACAGGTCGACCGGTTTTCATGTCGACTTCCGTCGCCCAGGTAACTTTTGCAAACGCTTTTGCCGACAGCAGGCGCCCATTCGATCGGTTGATAATGTAAAAGAAGCCGTTCTTCGGTGCGTGCATGAGCGCCTTAACTTCTCGGTCCTCGACTTTGAGATCAACGGATACGATATCCATCGAGGAATTGAAATCCCAAGTTTCCCCCGGCACTGTTTGGTAATGCCATTTGTACTTTCCGGTATCGGCATCGAGCGCAACGATAGCGCATAAGAAGAGATTATCTCCGCCTCCCGGGCTACGAATTTTTTGATTCCACGGCGAGCCGTTGCCCGTGCCAAGATAGATATGATTAAAGTCCGGGTCGTAAGTGATCGCGTTCCACACGTTGCCGCCACCACCGTGTTTCCACCATTCACCTTTCCAGGTCGCGGCCGCCATGCGTTGTGCGTTGTCTTCAAATCCGTCTGCGGGATTTCCCGGAACGACGTAAAATTTCCAAGCTTGTTCGCCGGTCTCGGCGTCGTATGCCGTCACGTAGCCGCGTGCTGGACCAGTCTCCGTACCGCCGTTGCCGATGATCACTTTGCCGTTAAAAGCGCGTGGCGCACCGGTCACGTAATAGAAGCCACCAGGTTCGGTGGTCTGCGCCGTCCAGATTTCTTTTCCGGACTTGGCATCGATCGCAATCAGGCGTCCGTCTCCAGCACCGACATAAATCTTGCCGTTCCAATACGCGACCCCGCGGCTTGTTCCCCACAGTACACGCAAAGTTTTTCCGGCGTGTTCGACAACCTTGGGATCGTAGGTCCAGAGAATATTTTTCGTGCGCGCATCTATGGCGGTGACGACACTAAAACTGCTTGTAATATAAAGCACGCCATCGACGGCCAAGGTGGTTGCAACGAGTTGTCTCGCGTCGGGTAATTCGAGAGACCAGGCAAGGCCCAGTTTGTCGATTGTGTCGACATTAATCTCGGCCAGAGGCGAGTAGCGTTGTTCGCTGTGCGTTCTGCCGTGGGTTAACCAATTCTTGCCGTTCGATTCGTCGTCGAGTTCGGCTTGATCAAACTCGGCGAGTGCCGCTGTACTGACGAACGCAAGGCTTAGGATCAATAGATTGGCAAAATTTTGGCGCCATCGCATACGTTTTCTCCCCTGAGATTGGTTAAATTATATTCGCTTTGTCGCGATTAGCGTTTTCTAAATCATGCAATCTGAGTCGACGATGTTCGAAGCGCCAATTTGAGCAACGAACACTAGGATTCTACGCTGGTGACACCATTGCTAATGAGTTGCTGCAAGCGTTGCTCATCGACCCCGGCTAGTTCTGCCAACACTTCACGGGTGTGCTGGGCTAGGCGCGGTGGTACTTTTACGTTCTCCGCGACGCACGACTCCGAAAACTTCAACGGCGAGCCAAGTAAACGCACCGGCTCACCATTGTCATCCTCGAGGTCAAGAATCATTTGGCGATCGCGAATTTCATCGGCGTTCATGACCTCGCCGATAGTGCGTACCGGCGCCACCGGTATATCGCCCTGGGTGAGACGTGCGAGCCATCCCTCTTGCGTATCGGTTTTAAACTGCTCGCGGATCCAGTCCTGTAATTCGGGTAGGTTCTTGGCTCGATTCACGTTCAGCGCGTAGCGCGGATCATCGCCTAATTCCGGCGCACCAAGCGCGGTCATCAAGCGTCGGAACATACCATCGTTGCCACACATCACCATTAGCGGACGATCTTTCGTTTGATAGACATCCATCGGCACAATACTGGTGTGTCCATTGCCCAATCGTGGCGGCTCTACACCCGATGCCAAATAGTTACCAATCAAATGGCTGATGTACGGCAAGGTGCAATCCAACATGGACAAATCAATGTGCTGGCCACGGCCCATTCGTTGGCGCTCCATGAGCGCGAAGAGAATAGATACGACCGCCCAGATCCCAGAGCCGTAATCCGAAATCGCGCCGGCACAGCGTACCGGATCGCCTTCGACATCACCGGTCAAGGACATCACGCCCGAGAATGCCTGCACGATGTAATCGTATGCGGCACGTTTTGCTAACGGGCCCTGTTGTCCGAACCCCGAAATGGAGCAGTAAATGAGTTTCGGATTCACTGCATGCAAACTTTCGTAGTCGATCCCAAGACGTTCAGTTACCCCGGGTCGGAAGTTCTGAATCACGACATCACTATTGCGCACTAACTCGAGAAAGACCTCACGGCCTTCATCTGTACCAAAATCTAAGGTGACGCTGCGTTTATTGCGATTGATCGACGCGAAATAGGCACTATTCCCGCCCACTTCTGGCGGTTTCCAGGGTCGCGTATCATCGCCGCCATCAGGTCGTTCGATTTTTATTATTTCCGCGCCTAAATCACCAAGCACTTGCGCCGCAAAGGGCGCGGCAAGCACCCGTCCAAGATCCAAGACGCGGATCCCGGTTAATGCGGTTGTAGGGTTTTGCGCCGATTGTTCTCGATCGTTTCCAGACATGGATTAGGGCCTTATCGGTACCGTGTGAAGTTAATCAGAAAACCAAGAATAATCGATATGGGGGGGCGTGGGTCAAACGCGAGTGATTAGAACAGTGGTCTCGGGTAACCTACGGATATTCGAGCGCACAATTGTTCGCCGATCGATTAGTGTGGATAGGTTGATTTAGCGGTTACGATCCGCGTTCACGTCTAGTCGTGAACTTACCGATCGCGGTGTGATGCATAAGCGGACCGAGTTGTCGGCTAGCGATTATTCGAAAATTAAAGAACCGGTGAGGCGGCAATTAACGAACTCTTAGAGATAATTCCAAACGGCAAATTAACGTTTGTTATCGACGGCAAAATCAGAATATTTCATTTCGATGAAGGCCTGATTCACAGTTCTTAGATATTTGAGGCCCGGTGGCACCGCGTGACGACGCCGCCAAAGCGACGATAAGGAGATAACTAATGACCCCACAAGAAATCCTTGGACGATCACCCCTCGTACTGGACCAGCGTGCTCGCGAGAGGTATTTCGAGACCGGCTATCTGTTGCTACCCGAGTTTCTGAATCGTCGCTGGTTGGATCGTATTAACGAAGTGTCGGCAATGTTTATAGAGCAATCACGGGCTTGTGAAAAATCCGATGAAAAATTTGATATCGAACCAGGGCACACCGCCGAGGCGCCAAAATTACGCCGACTGTCGTTCCCCGTCGATCACCACGAGTTGTTTCGTGAACTCGCTTTCGATAGTCCAATTG
>CAWLAW010000041.1:0-11128 GCA_963854885.1 Gammaproteobacteria bacterium
TCGGGGATTTTTCTTGGAGTTGGCGCGCAGCGCCAATACCGGAAAGTCCGGCACCAATTATAATTACGTCGAAGTGCTCCATCATCCTCTCCAATTCGCGCAAACATCGGCATATTCTAGCAAGCGACAGCGGCCAGCCAGTTCGCATCTGACGGTTATCAGAGTCAAGCGATGACCAAAATAACTGCGACGATTATCTCACCGATCTGGAAATTAGTCGCTTTCCATGTACGCTTTGAGTGCACGCAGGCCGGCAGCACAAATTTGCTCACCCACCACGCCCCGCATTGCGGTCACTTGATCGTCCGGTGTGTCAAATTCGGCCGACCAACAGACATAACTGTGATCGCTTTCAGTCACCGGTAATACTTGCATCGTGGCCAAGTAGTCACGCACAGGAATCGGACCTTCTACGATGTCGTAGGTCAAACACTTTTGCTCATCGGATATCGCCACCAACGTCTCGGTGAACACGGCCCCGCCTTCGACCTCTAGCTCCCTGATTGCTCCAATTTGATCGGATGCTTTGCCGTTGGTTATTCGGGCTTGCGTTACCGCGTTACTCCACGTGGTTAAACCAATAAAATTTCGTAGCACAAGCCATACATCACTCGCTGGTTTGTTAATCACGATACTTGCGTTAACTTTCATGCATCCTCCACACTAACTCAATTAAGACGACTCGTGATTCGACAAGCTTCGCGCTGCAATTCTTCTAACCGCCTTTACGCCGGGGCAGCCGCGATCAATAACGTACTTAAGTAATCTTCCAAGATCTCGTGGTCACTCAATGCTACTCGGCAAGCAATATAACCGTCCGGGCGCACCAAAATTAATTCACCCCCGGAAAGAGCGTCGAGCGCGTCGGCTACCTTGCCTTGCTGATCTTCGGTCGGTAATAACCCGGCCCAGGGATAAGGCGTATGTGGTGCAATTAGTTCTACCCGAATCAACGCGGGATAGTGTTGCTCGATGTCCTCATAAACCGCCGTCACCGTACTTAGCTGCGCGGCGTACCCTTGATCCAAGACGGCCAATAATGTAAATCGAGTGTGCGCGGTTAAATGATGTAATCGCACATGCGCGGATATCTCAACGTCCGGGAGACGTTCCCCAATGCCTGGACTCGCGTCGCTATTGCAACCTTCGGGAATGTCGGCGACACCTCGGTAGTTGTAACTAAGCCCCGATATTCTCGCCACTGCGTCATCGTTCCACCCGTCGGTCTGAGTCAACGCCATGCGGTCGTCGAGTCCGCTGCCATGCGCCATGATGATTTCATGAATTGACGAGCTACCTTCAATTACCTGTTCCGATACGGGTTCACGTTCACGCTCATAAGTATCGAGCAGAGAATCGCGCGCTTTGTTTCGAATCACTAAAGCGAGTTTCCAGGCGAGGTTGTAAGCGTCTTGCATTGAGACGTTCCATCCTTGCCCGCCGGCCACGGAGTGGATATGCCCAGATTCGCCGCACAAAAACACCTGTCCCTTACGGTACTGATCGGCTTTTCGGATCCAAATTTCCCAAGTTGTTTTCCACGCCGGCTCACCCATTTTGACCGCCGGTAGATCGGCACCAACAATTGGGGTGACGTGGTCGATCTTCTCGGCCTCTTCAACATTGCCTTGGCAACTCACCAACACACGGTGATTTGGGCCGGCCAATTTACCAACCATTAAAAACGTATCTTTCGACATGTAATAGTGCAGAAGCGTGTCCGAACCGTCGAAGTTCTCTAGTTCGACGTCGATCATCTGCATAACCATCCCTTCGTATTCGACACCCTTGTATTCGATGCCTAACATTTCACGGGTTGGACTGTGCAGCCCATCGCAACCGAGCGCCCAGGCCGGCCAAGTTTCTTCTTTTGTCCCATCCTTATGTTCGATTGTCGCAGTAAGTTTAGCGCCTGGTTCCTCCGAGATGGCGGTCAGTTCAGCATCCCACTCAATCGACAAGCCAAGATTATGCTCAAGGTGATCACGGAGAATTTTCTCCGTCTCGTTTTGGTTAAACATGCACACGAATGGGTAGCGCGTCGGAAGCCGGGTGTAATCCAATCGAGGTTTTTCGTCGCTGCCGCGAAAATTGAAGATATATCCTTCGTTGAGCATGCCACCGTGCAGAAAGCGTTCGGCGATCCCCATGTCATCGAGAATTTCCATCGTTCGCGCGTGAACCGTAATCGCTCGGGAGGTATCCGATGGGCCCGAGCGTCGTTCAATAATCCGACAATCGATGCCCCGACGCCTAAGTTCGATTGCCGCTACGAGACCCGTTGGACCCGCGCCAACGATTAATACTTGTGGGGAATGGTTGTCACTCATTTTCCTATCTCACCTTTACGAATTCACCGGGCATTGTCTGGCCTAGGACGGGTCCTGACTTTTATATGATTCTATGAAGATGGATTTCAACGCGAGCGCTACGTCTTATCATCAGCACGATCGTAGACACGCTCGAATTCGATTCCGGCACGCCCCGAGGGTGTTACAGAAGTTGAGACACGCAATTTGGAAATTCTGCGGTCGTAGCGGTACCGTTCGACGACATTCACACCGCCACGCGTTTTCGTTTCTACGACAAGCACGTGCTTTTGCCAAAACGACAGGGTATGGCCAAATCGGTCAGCAATGAGCTCGTCGCCACTGGCGGAGAAAATTCGCCCATGCGGGTTCGGTACGAGTTTGCGCTTAATTTCATCGTCGTACACGACAAGAAGTTCTTCGACACCGCCAATATGCACCGACGTTGCGGAAACGACTTTTCGCATTTTTGAAGTGCGCGCGATTCGATCCGGATCGTCAGCTTGAAACTCGATTTCGAGTGCACTTGGATCGCCCGTCGCACGTCCCAAATTGCGGTTTCGACCCGAGCCGATTCCGCCATCGCGAAAACCGCCACGAATGGGCTCTTCGAAGGCCCGGAATTTCTTTTCTACCGAGTCCGACAAACGGTCGTTCAACTGCCATTTTCCTATGACTGCTTGGCGAAGTTCATCGCTTGCCGAAACGGATTGCGCGCTGAATATCGCACACCCGATAACGAGGCAGAACACAAAACGCAACAACAGAAAACAGTAGAAATCGCGATTTTTGTTCACAGACAGCTTAATTCTCTTTCGTTTGCACGAGACTAAACGCTTCCTTGGCGACTTCTTCTGGATCGCCGCCGGCGCCGGTGAGTAAATCGTAGTTCGCACGATCGATTAAATTAACCCCTGCTTGCACCGCCGGACGTTTTTCGATGACGTCCAACCAGCGTTGTAGATTGGGAAATTCATCGATCGGGATCCCTGACCAAAAATAGCTACAAACCCACGACCAATTTGCCATGTCAGCGATTGAATAGTCGCCGGCTAAATATTCGTGGTCGCGTAAATGGCCATCCATGACGGAGAACAAACGATTAACCTCGCCTTGGAAACGCTCGATTGCTGCAGGGATTTTTTCTGGGAAATAACGCGAAAAAATATTCGCCTGCCCCATCATTGGTCCGATGGCGCTCATTTGGAACATCACCCACTGGATCACCTCAGCGCGTCCGCACACATCGGTGGGTAAAAATAGGCCGGATTTTTCTGCGAGATGGATCATGATCGCACCCGATTCAAACAAGGTCAGATCGACATCGGTATCAACAATCGCGGGAATTCGACCGTTGGGATTTAATTTTTGAAAATCTGGTTCTTTTTGAATGCCACTCAAAATGTCGACCGGATGCGTGTTGTACGGCATCCCCATTTCTTCAAGTGCTATATGGACTTTCCATCCGTTCGGAGTCGGCCAGGTGTATAGTTCGATCATCTGAAGTTTCCGTCCTAGGAGGTGAGTGGATTGGACATTCTGCCACGGAAATTGTGGCGCATGCCATCGCCTACCCAGGCGTCGCAACTGGACGAGTAATGTTGCCCGACTCGGGCGTGCGATAATTAGCGCGCAAGCAGGTGGAATGCGCAGACATTTGACTGAGGCCCGCCAGTCGAAGATCCGACGGGTGCCAAAAAATAAGAGAGCAAATCATTGATAGATTTATATACCTCGGCCACTCCGAATGGCTGGAAAGCCACGATTACGTTGGAAGAGCTTGAGCTTCCCTATACATTGCACGCCGTCGATTTAACCTCGGGTGAGCAGAACACGCCGGAATTTCTTGCGCTAAACCCGAATGGGCGGATCCCGGTTATCGTTGATAGCGAATCATCGATGACAATTTTCGAGTCCGGCGCGATATTGATGTATTTGGCGGAAAAAACCGGTCGCTTAATGCCAACCGATCACGCAGGACGCTACTTAACTATTCAATGGTTGATGTTCCAAATGGGCGGCATCGGCCCGATGCAAGGCCAAGCAGTTGTGTTTGAACGATACTTCGGCGAAGACGTCCCGGCCGCTCGAGAACGATACAAAAATGAAACTCGCCGACTCTACGAAGTCTTGGATACCAGGCTCGCACAGAGCGAATTTCTCGCCGGTGATTATGGCATTGCAGACATCGCCAGTTGGTCGTGGGTGAAAACTCACCGCTGGGCGCGCGTGCCGATCGATGGACTAGATAATCTGTCGCGTTGGATCGATACGATCGCTGCTCGGCCTGCGGTAATTAGGGGGATCGAAATTCCACCGCCAGCCGGAGTCGCCGCAAAGCAAAAAGAAATGGGCGCGAGTATCACGACACGTTAATGACAATTCCATATCAGACATTGAACTGCGCGCGTGTGGGCCGAGCGGTCTACCAGCCGAATATCTAACGGGCCAAATCTAAGTTGGACTCAACTCCTATCGTAAAAGATCTTGTCCTCGTCGGTGGCGGGCATAGTCATGTCGAGGTGATCAAGCGTTTTGCCATGCGACCGATCCCTGGCATGCGATTGAGCGTCATATCCCGCGAAGTGCACACACCCTACTCCGGCATGCTGCCGGGTCTAATCGCTGGACACTATGATTTTGATGACGTGCATATCGATCTGGGTCCGCTTGTACGCATGGCTGGCGGTCGCCTCTACCATAACGAAGTAACCGGAGTTGATCTGGAGAAACGCAAAATAAATTGTATCGCTCGGCCACCTGTCTCGTTCGATATTTTGTCCATCGACATTGGCTCCGCCCCGGATACGCGAGTTAGCGGCGCAGCGGATGTTGCAATACCGGTGAAACCGGTAAGCAATTTTTCGGCACATTGGCAACGGGCGAAGCAACGAATCTGCAATGCGACAGGGGCGCAACATATTGCGGTCGTCGGCAGCGGTGCTGGCGGCGTGGAATTATTGCTCGCGATAAGACACCAATTGCGCACCATCTATATCGACGCCGAGCGAAACCCCGACGAGTTAACGTTCTACCTCGTCTCGGCGAGTGATAGTATCCTACCAACACACAACGATCGCGTGCGTCGAAAATTTGTTGAATTATTCGAACAATTGAACATCGAAATCCAACTCAATGCGAAAGTTGCGCAGGTCGACGCAGGCACGATTAAATATGCCGACAGCAGAACGTTAGCAATAAACGAAGTTTTCTGGGTTACCACTGCGAGCGCCCCGGCGTGGCCACGCGAAAGCGGCTTGATGGTCGACGACAATGGCTTTATTCGAGTTCACGACACGCTCCAGTCCGTGTCCCATTCAGACGTTTTCGCCAGCGGCGACATCGCCGCTGTGGATGACTATCCGCGCCCCAAATCGGGCGTATTTGCTGTTCGCCAAGGGCCTCCATTAACTGAAAATTTACGTCGCTCGCTGCTCGGTAAGGCGTTACGGGGATTCAAACCGCAGCGTGATTTTCTCAGCTTGATTAGCACTGGCGATAAGCACGCGATTGGATCGCGCGGGGGCTGGGCTGTAGAGGGTCGCTGGGTCTGGCAATGGAAAGATTGGATCGATCGACGCTTTATGCAGAAGTATCGCGAGCTGCCGGAGATGGTCGAAGAGCCTAATACCTTCTCCGGGGATAGCGAATTTGATACCGATCTGCACGATTTATTGGCCGACCCGATGCGCTGTGGCGGCTGCGGCTCGAAAGTCGGAGCGGATATATTGAGCGACGCACTCACTTCATTACAAACCCAGAAGCACGACGATGTTTTGATAGGCCTCGATCAGCCAGACGATGCGGCCGTCGTGAAGCCCCACCCAGGAACCGTGCTGGTGCAAACAATCGACTCGTTTCGCGCCTTCATAGACGATCCGTTCACGTTTGGCAAAGTAGCCGCAAATCACTGCCTGAGCGATATTTTCGCGATGGGTGCGACCCCGCAGACAGCGCTCGCGGTCGTCACGTTGCCGCTCAGCAAACCCGCGAAGATGCGTGACGATCTGGTGCAGTTGATGTCCGGTGCGATGACTGTGTTCGACGCCGAGCGTACCGCTGTGGTCGGTGGGCACACGAATGAAGGCGCGGAGCTTGCCTTGGGATTCGCCATCAATGGTTATATCGATCCCGATAAATTGAAGCGTAAATCAGGTGCGAAGCCTGGCGATTGTTTAATTCTGACGAAGCCACTTGGCACGGGAGTTCTATTTGCCGGCGAAATGCGCGGCAAAGCCAAGAGCCGCTGGATTGAGCCGGCGCTCGGCGCGATGTTGCTGTCGAATGGGCCGGCTGCGAATTGCTTGCGTGAATTCGACACCCAAGCGTTAACCGACATCACAGGATTTGGGCTGATTGGACATTTAGTTGAGATGTTGCGCGCGGCGAATGTTGGCGCCTCGATAGATTTGACTGCCGTGCCGTTCCTCGAAGGTGCAGAGTCGCTCGCCAAGGACGGTATTCGTAGTTCGCTGCACAGTAGCAATTTGCGCATCGAATCGGTCATTCAAAATGCCGCCAGTTATTCTGCAGACGAACGCTATGCGCTGTGTTTTGACCCGCAAACGTCCGGCGGATTGCTCGGCGCCGTTCCTGCGAATCAAGCGCCGCAATGCCTACGAAAACTTCATGCTCTGGGCTATTCAGCCAGCATAATCGGTTCAGTCGGTGTTGCACCAGCGATACCCAGAGAACCAATGATAACGCTGAGCTAATCGCTCGACGCTTCTATTTGATGGTGCGGCTGGCCGACAAAACCTGATTAACAGCTATACTGCAACGGTCGGAAACTAAACAAGACACACGGGAGTTCAACATGGCGCGTCTCAGTGACCTTGATCCAACGCTGCGCGAGCATCTGAAAGCGCTGGAATGCAAATCGTATGACACCAAACCGTGGGTTCGCGGTAAGCCGCTAGCCGAACGACGTGTGGCACTAATTTCGACCGCCGGTTTGATCAAGCGTGGCGACCGTCCGTTTGCAGTCGGTGATACAAGTTATCGACTCATACCTGGCGATCTCGACCCGAAAGACTTAGTGATGAGTCATATTTCGACAAACTTCGATCGTAGTGGGTTCCAGCAGGACTCGAACGTCGTGCTACCTGTGGAGCGCCTCCGTGAGCTCGCCGTAGAAGGAAAAATAGGCTCAGTGGCCGAATACCATTATTCGTTTATGGGCGCGACCGACCCCGATAAAATGGCACCCACCGTAGAACACTTATCGCCGTTACTTAAAAAGGATAACGTCGATACGGTCTTGCTCGCCCCAGTCTGACCTGTTTGCACGCGCGCCGTTGGCGGGCTAGCTCATTATTTCGAACAAGCCGGAATTGCCACAACGCAAATTAGTTTAGTGCGTCACCACACAGAACAAATCCAACCGCCGAGAGCATTGTGGGTGTCGTTCGACCTGGGGCGACCGTTCGGACCACCGAACGATGCCGAATTCCAGCGCCGGGTTTTAAGCAGCGCCTTGGAGTTACTGGAAGTAGAAAGCGGGCCGGTGATCGTGGACTTCCCAGACGATGAGCCCGCCACTGACGGCGATCAAAACGGTTGGGCGTGTCCGATAAATTTTTCACGTCCAGAACAAGAACTAACCGGATCCGCTGTAATCGCCGCGGCATTGAAAAATGAGTTTGCGCAATTCGCGCCGTGGTACGACAAAGCAGTGGAGAAGCATGGGCGGACAACAGTGGGAGTTAGTGGCCTGGAACTCGATGACATGGCGAACCTATTCGGCGCGATGCTTGATGACGCATTACCGCCGAGTCCAGTCGAAGAGTTACCGCTCGCGGACGTGGTGCGTTTATCAGCCCAAGACGTTAAGGCCTACATGACAGAAGCGGCCTCGGCGCAACCGGGAGACGCCGGCGCGCGCCAGTTGGCCGAATGGTTTTGGAATGAGACAGCGACGGGTGGCATATTCAAACAACTTCGCGACCGATGCCTGGCGAGCGAAGACGAGGCGATTAAACTGCTCGGAATTGTATTGTTAGTACCGACAAGTCAGGCCGCTTAGGCAGCCTGCTGTGACACTGTGCGTCCCAAAGTCGGGACGCCATTAGTCTGCCGATCGCAGCAATTTTATCCGCTGCGCTTGCGCGCCCGAAAGTAATGGGTCGTCGTCGGCAACGTGCATTTTAAATTGCTCGTAGCTCGGTGCCACAAACGTTAGGAACACAATCCCGCCGCGACCCAATGAGTAGCCGACCGTTTTTTCGAACAACAACGTTTCATTTACTTTTCTAAACACGGCTAAATTAACCGTCGTTTGGCCCAATTTCGGGCCGTCGGATTCGCTACACGCGGAGCGGATCATTGGCTTTGTGCAGGCGACGTGCACGTTCGAGATTGGCGCGCGAGTATCGGCGTCGACGAACTCGAAGACGAGCCGGACATAGTCACTAACCGCCACTTCGCGGTAACCAAACAGCGCCCGATGATCGGCCAGCACGATGAGCACGGCGACGAGCGCAACCGCGCAAATAATTTTTATCTTCAACCCTTACGATCCTTCAATAATTCGATAATTCGATAATTCGGTTCAATTTTCGGCAATGAATTGGGTCTTCGGGCGATCTGAAGCGCTAGAACTACCCGCCCCCAATATACAACACCGATCGTCGCGGTGAGCAGCGTCGCAAGAGGCGGAAAACTACCCGTTAACGAGCGGTCCGTGGCTAGCACTCGCCCCCTGCACGCGTTGTTTCTATATGCTTCGCGAATAAACCTTGTTACCATTACCGCAAATACTCCCCGCCTGACGGGGAATATTCCTAAGGGGTGGCCTCCGGCCTGAGACATTGCCCGTCAATGAACCCTGTGAACCTGATCCGGATAATACCGGCGTAGGGATAGGACGCATTCGTTATCGTTGTTCTTTCTACGTCACCCGGGTCTCTTTGAGCGAATCTCTCAGGGGACTGTTTATGCTTTCACGACTTTTTGCGATAACACTGTTATCCGTGATGCCGTGCCTTAGCGCTGCCGACACCATTTCGAACCCAGTCGAAGAGGTGATCGTGCGTGCGGGATTTTACGACACTGAATTTATGCAAAGCGCGGGTAGCATCAGCGTGCTCGACGAAATCGTGATTGGCGATCGCGCTGCTCGACACCTCGACGATATGCTTGGCGTGCTGCCCAATGTGAGCTTTACCGCGGGCGGCGGCCGTTCGCGATTCGTTCAAATCCGCGGTGTTGGAGACCTCGAGCAGTTCGTCGATCCGAAACATTTTCCCTCGGTCGGCATCACCATAGACGGATTAGAGGTTGGCACGACGGCTACCGGAGCGACGCTAATGGACGTTCGCCAGGTCGAAATACTGCGCGGGCCGCAGGGTACTCGGTTCGGTGCTAATGCGCTCGCTGGTATGGTGAACATACGAACTAACGATCCAACCAATGAACTCTCCGGTTACGTGAACTCGGGATACGCGAATTTCGATACGTGGCACGTCGGCGGCGCATTAAGTGGCGGATTGACAGAAAATCTGGCCGGCCGGATCGCTATTCAGCAAAACACCTCCGATGGATTCATAGACAATTCGTTCCTCTCTAGAGACGATACCGCCGACCGCGATGAATTTTCCACTCGCGCGAAATTGCATTGGTCGCTTGGAGAAGGGTCAGACGTCCGATTCACTGCGAGTTATTCCGATATTGACAACGGCTACGACGCATTTTCATTAGAAAACTCCCGCAATACTCGCTCTGATCGACCGGGCAGCGACGAGCAAGAGGTAGTTGCGCTCGGTTTAAGTTCGAATTGGAAAGTTCACGAAGGCGTTCAGTTGGAAACCTTTGTCAGCTGGCAAGACACCGACGAAGAATACGGTTTTGACGAAGACTGGATATTCGCCGGCTTTTGCGATGGGGTCCGGTGCAGTCCATTTGTCGAATTCGAGAACACCGACCTAATTGAACGCGAACGCGATGTCCTCTCCGTCGACGTTCGGTTGAAATCAGATCCCCAACGGCTAAGTTGGGTAGTCGGTTTGTACACGCAACACAGAGACGAAGATCTCGATCGCCAGTATTTCGGCCCGTTCTCGAGCAAATTCAAAACCGAACGATACGCAGCGTACGGACAGCTTATTGTCGAACTGAATCCGCACTGGGTTTTAACCACGGGTATTCGTCTTGAACATTATGCAGACGAGTATAGTGATACGAATGGTTTAGACACGGACTCGAACGACGATTACTGGACCGGTGAAGTGACGCTGGAACATTTTCATTCAGACGATGTTTTGTTCTATGCGACGCTTTCAAGGGGCGTGAAACCTGGCAGCATTAACAGCAGCACAAGCTCGAATCTACCAATCGTCGCACCAACGTTTCGGTCATTCTTAGTCAGCCGACAACGCTTCTCGTCAGAGACTTTAATCAACAAAGAAGTCGGCGTGAAAGCGTTATTTTTTGACGATCGCCTGAAGATGCGCCTCTCCGGGTTCCATATGGACCGCTACGACGCGCAACTCGAAAGCTTCGTATTTGATCCCAGCACGTTCGTTTTTACGAGCTTTCTTGATAGCACAAGTAACGCTGAAAATTACGGTGCGGAGCTCGAAACGACATTCGCCGCGAATGAGTTCGTCGAAATTTTTGCTAACCTTGGCTACTTAGAAACAGAGGTCGATAAATTGACGGTGTTCGATTTAGACCTCCTCGCATTTCGCACCTCAAGCGGTAGAGATCAAGCGAAATCTCCGCGGTGGACTTATAACGCCGGATTCAATTTCACCGTCAACGATCGGCTGCGCGGTCGAGTTGAAGTTGAGGGGCGGGATAAAAACTTCTTTGGTTACTAC
>CAWLAW010000042.1:0-11117 GCA_963854885.1 Gammaproteobacteria bacterium
GAAAAAATCTCTAATGTGATTGCCGTTGTAATACACGTGATCGATGCCGACGTGCCCGAGACCGTCTATTTGCGATCCCACGCCCATCCAGACTAACGCCCAATCATCGTTCGTGGTCATGTGGTTATCGGCATAAGGTTCGCCTGTGCCATCGAATACGCCGCCATTAGAAACCGTAAACAGTTCGAATGTTCGGCTGCCGAAAGCAGGGGTGTCGCGACTGGTTATTTGCCCGAGCGCGTAACGTTTGCCCGTTTTTACCAATTTCGTCGCCGCCAGGATGCGCTCTGGGGTGACTAAATTGACCGAACCGATGGTGTCGTCTTTGCCCCATTTCGAGGTATGCCAATCTTCGGCAGTGGCATCCATTGCTAAGCAAAAGACAAGTGCGAACGTTAAACACAAACTGCGCATCATGGTGATATCCCCTGTTAAGCGGTGCTGTACGAATGGTGGACGCATGTTAGCGATAGAGTATCCGAGGAATCAATGGCTTTGCGCGGTAGCGCCGCTAATGGTGACGATCGCCGCCAACAAATGCGGCGCTTTGAAGTGGATATTTGTGCGTCGCCGCAATCTGGCCAAGGTTTTATGTTCGGTTGGGATTTCCGGCGCGAATCGAACGCATCTGCAATACTAAGTGCTCGAGGGTGCGAGATCATTGAACCGGCAGGATTGTTCTTAATTAATTCATAGGAATAAAAATAATGAGTGATCGAACGTGTATTGCAAGCTACGGTAAAACTGGCCAGGTGGTCGTTGACCAGCTCGACGGTGGCGATGGCTTGATCATTGTGACGATGAATAACCCGCAAGAGTTCAACGTGCTTAGCGGCGATTTTATGGCCGCAATCGCCGAAGCGTTTGATGGGATAACAGCGTTACGCCATAGCAATCCGAATAACGATGAAGTGCGTGCCATCGTATTTCGCGCCGAAGGAAAAGCGTTCACCGTCGGACTCGACATTGGTCGGTTGAACGAATATCTCGAAGGTGGTTTAACCCCAGATCGCGATCCGTTTCGTGCGATGTGGGAATGTCCGTTTCCGATTATTGGCGCCATCAATGGGCCAGCAGTGACGGGTGGGTTCGAGTTAGCTTTGTGTTGCGATGTTTTGCTCGCTTGCGAAAGTGCGGTGTTTCTCGACAATCATGCGAAATACGGCGTACATCCTGGACGCCGCATGTCCCAGCGCCTCGCCGAGGTTTGCGGTATGAACAACGCGAAGTTCGCGACGATGGCGGCCTATCCCATTGATGCCCAATTGGCTTTTAATTGGGGCTTAGTTCAACAGGTGTACGCGAATGCCCAAGAACTTGATCGCGGTGCGAATGACATCGCGCGGCTCATGTCCAAAAATCATCCGGTGATGGTTAAGCGCTACAAAGATTTACTCGAGCGCGGTGGCTTGAGCTCCTATGCCGAGGGCATTGCGCTGGAGGAATCATCTGAAGCGACTTATTACGATGATCTCGTCGACGTTACCGCGACACTTGCCGATGGCGCGGAGAAGTTCCGCGATATGGTGCGTTGGGTTGAAGAGCGGTAGATAAATTGGTTCAGCGCAGAATTACTTTGTGCTGTAAAAGTCCCTGACCGGAATTGGCATCGTGGGCCAGCGCTGGACGCGGCGCTTAGATGCTTGCCGCTCCCGTGTTATACCAGTAACAGGTTTATTCGTGGGTAAAGACGGACATCTAATTTTCAATTTCGGCGGTTAACGCTGCGCCAGGCGCTTAATCTGGCTTGCGCGCGCGCACAATAAGCCTGTCCGTGTTGTAGCGTAATCCATCTGCGTAGACGGATTGGGTGTGGTCATCGTCCGGATTGCCGAGCAGATTGGATGTTTGTTCGATGGTAAACCCGGCCTTGGTGATGAGGTCCAACATAATCTGCGGATCGATACGATGTAGTTCAGCGTTGTCCTTATCTGTAGCGCCAATATGATCGCTCATAGCGAATATGCCGCCCGGTTTTAGCGCCCGTTTAACGTCAAGCAAAAATTTGAGTGTTGCGGCTTCACCGTCACGATTATAAATGTCGTGCATGTTCATACCCCAAAACGCCATATCGATGGAATTTTCAAACGGCATATCCTCGTTATCTACAACGAGATATCTCACGTTTGCCAACCGATCGTTTTTTAGCCGGGCAATCATCGCGTTATGGTGAGCGCCACCGATTAAGCGCACGACGAGGTGTGAATTCTGCGCATAGACCGTGCCGCTTGGACCTACCGCGGCCGACAATATTTCGCTGTTGTAACCCGCACCAGCGATCATATCGAGTACCGTCATGCCAGCCTTAACGCCATAGAATTCCATGCTCTCGACGGGCTTCCTGCCGGGGTCTTTCGCTTTGTCGTATTTGTCTCGACCGAGTGTCGACAGCTGCGCGGTAATTCTCGCAGCCATCTGGCCCGCACCAGCGTCCGCGAAGCATGGCGGTGCGCAAAGCAGGAGCAGAACGACGGTGAGGTGGGTAATTGTTTTCAGCATATCGGTGGTCCTTAAAATCGTAGCTTCTAGATTCATTGCAGCTACCACGCAGCGATCGGATTTCCCGGGGATCCGGTTGCACCAACGAGTTTTAGCGGTGACCAAGTGAATAGAAATTCGCTCGGTCCGCGTTCGCCTAAGTCTTTGAGGTTCAAATTCTCAAACAAGTAGATACCGCGCCTCGCTGATAAGTTCATGTGGCAATAGCCCCATTCCTTAATTTCGTCGATCGGGGTCGGCCATTCGCCTTTGGATCCGAAATCATACGGTTCGATGCCCCAATTGTCGGCGCCCATCATGGCAATCTTGCGGCTTGCAAGATGGTCACAAACCTCGGGCGAGACCCCGGGTCCGCCTGAATTAAACGTCGCATTGTCGGCGTTCGCTTGTGCCGCGGTTTTCTTGAGATTGTCTCGCCATAAGTCGTTCCAGCCCATGCGAATAAGCACGACATCGCCCTGACCCGCATCATCGATGCCCGCTTGTTTCAACGCCGCACGGTAATCGTCCATAGTTACGGCGTAGCCGATCGGTAAATTACCGCCTTTCAATTTCACGAGATCAATAATGATGCCGCGCGTGAAAAACGATCCGACTTGCTCCGTACCGTTTTCACGTAGCCCGTAAGGTCCGCCAATGTCCTCAAGCCGACGGCCATTGTATAAATAGTTGCCGTCTTTAAATCCCTTTGCTTGCTTGCCGGTAATTTTAATCATCGGGTGGCCGAGCGAGTCGAACTGAGTCCCGACTTGTCCGATCTGCGCGGTAACCAACTCATCCATAAACGTTTGTCGATAGCCATCTCCAGACCAGGCTAAGTCGTGCGTAGGATTACCGCCACCTGGGATGGTGAGTGAATAAATACGTCCGGGAAATAATGGCATCCGAGCGTGATAAGGCATGCCCAAGGTCGCAACCTCGCCTTTGCGAACTAGGCGCGCGGCGGCAACTCGCTTCTCGGCAGTAATGTAGTTCGTGCCACCGGCTTGATCCTCGGCACCAAACTCACTCGGCCACCATTTCTCATCGACCGGATTATTGTCGGCGAATGATGAGCCGCTAAGCGCGAGAGCAAGAATCGTTAGACTTATTTTTCGGTTGATAGAAATCAAAATAACTTACCTTTTCACAGTGGCGAGGTCGGGGTTCAAGACAGTGGCGTGAAGGGCGATCGACTCACGGCCACACCAGGCGAGTTTCTTCGGCGAGAAAAGCCGTACATTTCTCCCCGTCCAAAAACATCGGTGCATCGGCTGCGAATATTTTTTGGATCCGATCGCTCAACCAGTACGCCTCAAAACCGGCCATGTCTTCGAAAGTTAGCTCGGCGGTACCGTCGTAGGCTGGCGCACCATGCTCATAGGTTTCTGGCACCTGATGACATTGTACGTAACGAACGATGCCAGCATCGCGCGGGATCAAAGGCGCGTGGACATTGATCCAGTAATCCTGGAATTCAGCGACAGACATGTCTTGGCGTCGTTTCAGCAGAAATACTGCTTTTAACAACGGCGTGTCTTTATCAATCTTCGGCCCTTCAATGAACACGTGCTCTCGCGTCGCTAAAAAAATCAGCGCTTCGGTATCAATAAAATTCGGTTCGTCCGCCTGCGCATGTTCGATATAACTTGGATCGTTGCCTAAGTTCAGCAAGGTCTCAAGTTCATCGAACCAAATTTCAGCAGCGCCGATAAACGGGCACGCCTCATAGCCAGGGAAGTCATGGCTCGAGCGATGGCTTTGTACATAGCGACGTAACCCCTTAAGTTTAAGACCGAGAGGGCCATGAACATCGCGCCAGTGATTATGAAATTGCTCGTCGGATAGGCCGGGCTTTTTCGTTACGATACCAATACCTTTTATCATTATTGCTGATCTCCCTTGGATTAATTGTTCTGTAGTGCGTCCTATGCAGGCGCCGACCGGCTTCGTGGACGTGGCTCGGTAGCGCTTCCTGCTCAGTGTAGTATTAGCAGGCAATTTCGAACAGACTTATCGTCCATTGCGCACTGTGCAACGTCCGCTACTAGGGTCCGACATAATTGGAGAACCGATATGAGTGAAGAGCTTTTAGTGAATCCGGTCACCGGTGAAAAAATGCTGGTTCTCGAATCGACCCCTGAGGTGTTTAAAATCGAATACGCGCTGCGTGCCCATGGCGAGATCCCGCTGGAGCACTACCATCCTAATGTGGAACAGGAAATATCGGTGAGTGCCGGTGAAATGCATGTAACGATCAATGGTGCACTTCAGGTAATAAAAGCGGGCGAAACTTATGCGGCGCCGCCGAGCGCGTTACATTTCCAGTGGAATCCGTGTGATGAAGAAGCCATCGCGACGGAAACTTACCGTCCTGCCGGGCGCAACCATGATTTTTTTAGAACGTTGTTTGGACTCGCAACAGATGGCCACACTGATCCGCAAGGCATGCCTTCGCTTTTAGTTAGGGCGGCGATATTCACTGAGTTCAAAGATACGATTAGACCGGCGGCAGCGGGCATTCGGTGGGTAGTCGCTATTCTTGCGCCGCTGAGCAGTTTGCTGGGCTACCGGCGCTTGGTTAGAAGCTACGCTCGGTCTTAAAGTCGGGGTCGTTCGTTCGACAGCAGTATCCAGCGGAGCGTCTATTCGAGCCCAGCTTGACGCAAATTCTGCGCATGGCGATCGACGGTTGCCTTGTTCTTGTACGGCATCCTTTCACGCGTAGCATCGAGATTGTAATCCGGACTAATGCGCAATATCTCTTGGGTGCACTGCTGGGCTGCTTCGATCTGCCCGATCTCGACAAGCGCCGAACCTAATATGAAATTCGCAACCAAATGATCAGGGTTGCGGGTCAAGACCCTGCGCATTAGCTCAATCGCTTCGTCGAAACGACCTAAAAGAAAATGTGCGTGGCCGAGCGTCCATAAATAGTTCGGCGTATAGCCTGGGTTGAGCCGCATGGCCTTCTCGATCAACGGTATGGCTTCTTCGGGTTGCTCCGCAAAACACAATACTTCGGCCAATGTAACGGTGCCGTCGGCGAAATTCGGATCGAAGCTAATGGCTTTGCGTGCCGCGGAAATCGATTCATCGAATTGCTTCGTTCCGAGCAGGGCAAGCGCTAAGGTTTCGTGTGCGGTTGGTTGGCCAGGATCCAATTCGACGGCTTTCTCTCCGAATTTTACGACGTTATCAATGCAATTTGGGTCGTCCGTCCACTGATTCACAACCTCCAATAAGTAAGTTCGGCCTAGAGAGGCGTAGGCTTCGGCGTAATTGGGGTCCAGTTCGATTGCTCTATTAAGGAGCTCTCGCGCATTCAGATTTGCGTTGCGATCGCGTCGCAAGTATTCGGCCCTGGCACGTACGAAAGCATCGTAGCTCTCGATATTTTCGGTCGGCGCGTTACCAACCCGAGCCTGTTCGCCGACAGTCAATGTTATGGCGAGAGCCGCGACAATCTGCTGAATAACTTTGTCTTGCAGGTCGAAAATCTCGTCCAGCAGACCATCATAGCGATCCGCCCACATGTGGTAGTTTGTCGTTCCGTCGATGAGCTGCGCGGTTATCCGAACTCGGTTTCCCGCCTTTCGGACGCTCCCCTCGATGACATAGCGTACCCCAAGCTCTTGACTGATCACCTCAGGCTTTACAGTTTTACTTTTGTAGGCGAAAACGGAGTTTCGGGAAATAATAAATAGGCCGGAAATTTTCGACAGATCAGTGATTAAATCTTCGGTCATGCCGTCACTAAAATACTCTTGTTCCGCATCACCGCTGAGGTTCGCGAAGGGTAGAACGGCGATTGACGGTTTATCCGGCAACAGCACGGCTGAGGTGTCTTCGGTAGATTCAGAAGTTGAGGCGACCGGCGCTGCAGAAATATCATCGGGGTTGGTTGTCACGCGATAAACCCGAACCGGTTTCGCAATGTTCTTGACGGATTTTTCGCCCATGTCTTCGAAGTGGAATTCGAGTTTCCCTTCGACTTGATCGAACACCGTACCGGAAATTGAGATTCCGCCACCGTCGGCTAAGGCCTCTACTCGGGCGGCGATGTTAACCCCGTCGCCGTAGATGCGATCCGCCTCGACGATAACGTCGCCCACATTGATACCAATGCGAAAGCGCATTTTCCGATTTTCTTCGAGACTCGTATTTCGTTCCGCCAGTTCGGCTTGTACCTCGGATGCGCAGCGTACTGCATCGACGGCGCTGCCGAATTCAGCGAGCAAATTGTCCCCCGGTGAATCGACGACTCGTCCGCGATGATGTTCTATTGATTTGGCGAAAACGTCGCGGTATTGCGTTAATGTGCGGATAGTCGCTTCTTCGCTATCGCCATCAGTCGACTATAGCCTTGTACATCGGTGCTAAAGACTGCTGAAAGTCGTCGTTCGATACGTGCGCTTTGAGTTTCTAGGTCGTCCATTTGATGACATTATCTGGTTTACCTCCAATCATTACCAATCGACTTAGCTCGAGTGTAATTTGGCTGTATTATGCTGCTCATCGATGCGCTGAGTAGCTAGGAGATTAGTATGAGACAGAGCGAAGCTTCCGAACCTGATGATGTAACGATTGACCGCTTGGCAACTGGCATTCGCGGACACGTTAATCGATTTTCGCATGTTGTTATCAACGTGTCCGACCTTGACCGTGCGGTTGAATTCTACGAAAAAACGCTACCCGTCCAGCGTCTCACGCGAATCAATGGGCCGCTTCAAGACTATCCAGGGCTCGGTATCACTCAAGGGCAGTTTGAAGGGTGGGTATTGGAGAACAAAAAGGACGCGGCGCCGCCTGGTGATTTCATCGCAGAATTTCCACCAAGACTGATCCACTTGATCGAATGGAAGACGCCGAAGCCGATCGGGGAGCCCTACCGAGAAGCTAATCACGTCGGCATTTATCGACAAAACGCCTTAGTGAATAATCTCGATGCCGCATACGCGGATGTGGTTGCCAATGGTGGCAGACCTTATGCCGAACCGAGTTCGATTATTCTTACCCCGAATGGTCTTAGCGTTGTGGTTTTTGCCTATCGAGATCCTGATGGCAATACCTTAGAGATGATCGCAGTGGACGATCCACAAGCGCCATCGGACTACCCAGGCATGATGCACCATTGCAATCTCAACGTGACAAACCTGGAAAAATCCTACAAGTTTTATCGTGACATTATCGGGCTCGACTTGACCGTTTATCTAGCGCCCGAAGAGCTACAACCCGTGACCAATGGGTCCTTGGGAGATTGTTTGCGCAATCCCGATGGGTCTGAATATACCGATGAGGGCATGCGTTTCGCCGCGACCTTATTGGGTGTCCGATCCGACTCACGTAACCCGATTGATGTGTTGCAGTGGGGTGTGCCAGAGCCCTACGGCGTGCCCTATCAGTCGGCCAATTGTCTCGGCATAATCCGCGTCGCGCTAGAAGTGGATGACATCGAAGCTGCGCGTGCGCGGCTCGTAGTTTCTGGACTAAGCGACATTGGCCCGGTAGAAACCTGGGATATGGGAGATTTCGGCGAGCGGAAGGTCGTGATCTTCAAAGATCCCGACGGCATACTGTTGGAACTGATCGAGCACATTCCTATGCCGACTAACCGACCGCCGTTCGACTAGTCGCACACGTCATACAGCGATGAGCAGAAATACAAACGCTAGTTAACCGATCCGTGGTATCTAGGCATCGCTCGGAGGAACCGTCACTCGGGAAGTTCTGCCTCGTCGCGTCCAATTTGTCGCCGCACGGCTTCGTCGCGTGCATCTTCGATGTCGAGCAATGTGCCTTCGACATCCGCAATGCCATCCTCTTCTGTGAATAAGCCACTAAGTTCGCTGTCGGGGCGTAAATCTCCGAGCTCGAACTTTGCCCACATTTCTTCACCATAGTGGGTCGCTAGCAATTCAGGTGCGTAGCGCCCGAGACTTGCGGTGATATTGTGCACATCGCGTAACAGCATTGGACGCGCATTGTTATTGCCGGAAGCGCTGACGACTTGTGGCAAGTCGATGATTACCGGTCCAGCGGATCCAACCAAGACATTGTATTCGGACAGATCGCCATGAATTAAATCGACACACAACATCGCCGCAAGTTGAGAGATTAAAAACTGATGAAACTCGAGGGCTTGATCGTGCGAATGCGCAACGTCCCCGAGACCGGGTGCGGGCAGCCCTTCTTCGTCGGTCACAAGTTCCATTAAGAGTACGCCGTGAAAAAAACCGTACGGCGTTGGAACGCGTACGCCAACGTTGGTTAAAAGATTGAGCGCATCAACTTCGGCAGTCTTCCAGGCCTCTTCTTGCGTTTTTTTCCCAAACCGGGTGCGTTGACCCATGGCCCGTGCCTGGCGAGAGCTGCGTACGCGTCGGCCTTCTTGATATTTTTCTCTTCGTTGGAAACTCCGTTGGCCGAGATCTTTGTACACTTTCGCGCAGCGCGTTTCATCGCCGCACTCAACCAGATAAATTGACGCTTCTTTGCCGCTGCGCAAAGAGCCTACGACCGCATCGATGATGCCATCGGCGATTAAGGGTTCAAGCCCTTTTGGAGTTTTCATAAACTGATCCGACCGCGATTTTGCATGTCGCGACGACAACCTTGGCGAGCGACGGGATATAGACGCGGCGCGCAGCGCGAATAGAATATTTTTGTCATTCTCAGGAACGGTAAAGCTTGCAATGATTCTGCCACGGATCGGAGGACCCGTAATCATAACCGGATTGTCTGGAAAACGGGTTAATGAATCGGCTGCGCCCACAAACTGCAGTCACGGCAAAGCCGATCCGATGCATCGTCACGCCGCAATAGTCTCTCCAAGGCTTAATGGTTGATTGACCGCAGTCAAAATTGCAAGCAACGAGGCTTCTACGATGTCACTCGAGCGACCAATACCGCAATAGCGTTGCGCGTCGATGTTGAGTTGTACATAGGTCACGGCTTGCGCACCAGCACCATCATCTTTATTGAGCGTATGCTCGCTATATTCAACCAATACAATGCTCTTTCCGCATTGTTGTTCCAGCGCCGCGACAAACGCGCCAACAACCCCTGATGCACGACCCGTTAGGGTAATGTCGTTGCCATGTTCAGTGAGTTTCGCGACGAGTTGATCTTCATTATTCTCGCGCGTCAATTGAAAGCTCGTGAGATCATAGGGTCTGGGCTCGGCGAAATAGTGTTGCTCGAACAATTCGACGATTTTTTCTGGCGCAACTTCGGTCGCGCTATCTTCAGCATATTTTTGCACGACTGTACTGAAATCGACTTGCAACCAGCGCGGCAATTGAAGCCCTTGTTCCTGTTCCAACACAAAGGCGATGCCGCCTTTTCCGGATTGGCTGTTAATGCGGATCACTTCTTGATAAGAACGACCGAGATCCGATGGGTCGATCGGTAAATAGGCAACATCCCAAATATCATCGGGCTCGCGTCGCGCCAGGCATTTTTTAATCGCATCTTGGTGACTTCCGGAAAATGCGGTGAAAACCAATTCCCCCGCATATGGATGACGCGGGTGGACGGGTAATTGCGTGCACGCTTTTACACAACGAATTATCTCATCCATGTTCGAGAAATCGAGTTCCGGATCGACGCCACGGCTGTAGAGATTCATCGCCATCGTCACGATATCCATATTGCCGGTACGCTCACCGTTACCGAGTAACGTCCCTTCAATACGGTCGGCTCCACCCTGAACCCCAAGTTCAGCAGCGGCGACCGCGCAACCGCGATCGTTGTGCGTGTGCAAACTCAACACAACGCCATCGCGGCGTTTAATATTCGTCGACATCCATTCGATTTGATCGGCGTAAACGTTCGGTGTCGCCATTTCCACTGTCGCAGGTAAATTAATAATGCACGGTTTTTCCGCTCGTGCGTCCCACACATCGAGCACCGCGTCGCAAACTTCGACGGCGTAATCTAATTCGGTGCCGGTAAAACTTTCCGGCGAATATTGAAAAGTCCATTCGGTCTGCGGGTATTTTGCTGCCTGGGCTTTTACGAATTCCGCACCATCAACCGCGATCGCTTTAATGCCGTTGCGATCGAGTGCAAACACTTGTTCGCGCTGCACGGTCGAGGTGGAGTTGTACAAATGCATGATCGCGCGCTTCGCACCTTCGAGTGATTCAAAGGAACGGCTGATAAGCTCTGGTCGTGCTTGGGTTAATACCTGCACTGTGACGTCATCCGGGATTAAATTGTCCGTTATTAAGCAGCGGACAAAATCGAAATCTGGTTGCGAGGCAGCCGGAAAGCCGACTTCGATCTCCTTAAAGCCAACTTTCACCAAGAGCTTAAACATTTGCAGCTTCTGCGAAACGTTCATCGGTTCGATGAGTGCTTGATTCCCGTCGCGCAGATCGACGCTACACCATTTCGGTGATTTTTCGATAACCTTGTCCGGCCAGGTTCGGCTGGTTAACCCAATCGGCGGGTATGCAGGGTACTTACGGTGATCAAATTTACTCATCGGCGTGCTCAATTTGTTGTCATTTATCGGGTTCTGGCTTACCACGCGCATCGAACGTGATAGTCAAGGGCGACGAATTATAGCGCCGAGCGACTAGGGAATGATTGCAAATAACCCAATAATTTCAACAAGTATAACTATAACTAGC
>CAWLAW010000043.1:0-10997 GCA_963854885.1 Gammaproteobacteria bacterium
GATAGCCAAAATGGCTCAGGAGCATGGGCTGATAACGCCTTTCGAACCGACTCAAGTGAGGTCGTCCGGCGACGAGCGAGTTATTTCCTACGGTGTGTCGAGCTACGGCTACGACATTCGCTGCGCACCGGAATTTAAGGTCTTTACTAATATAAATTCAGCGATCGTCGATCCCAAAAATTTCGACCCTGAGAGCTTCGTCGATGTGAATCGGGATGTTTGTATTATTCCGCCAAATTCTTTTGCCCTGGCAAGAACGATTGAATATTTCCGCATACCGCGAAACGTACTAACTATCTGTCTGGGCAAATCAACGTATGCGCGATGCGGAATTATTGTCAATGTGACGCCGCTCGAACCGGAATGGGAAGGGCATGTCACGTTGGAATTTTCGAATACGACGCCGCTGCCGGCGAAAATTTATGCTAACGAAGGCGTCGCGCAAGTTATATTTTTAGAATCCGATGAAAGTTGCGCTGTCTCCTATCTCGATCGGGGCGGAAAGTACCAACGTCAAACTGGCGTCACATTACCGCGGACGTAAAGTATTGGCGACGTGAATCGCGCGCTGGGCAGCTGTCATGACACCTATTTCAAACGCTGCGTTAGCCAATCGCCGTGTGCCGCGCCAGCCGCAACCCTTCTGATTGTTTTTGCAGAACATGCTGAATAAGCCGATCTTGGTCTTCGGGTCGAATTTCTTCAAACGCGATCGAAATGCAATGCTGCCCTTGTTCGTCAGCGCGGCTGGTAACGACTCGTCCAAATATTCGCATCGGGTCGTGGGCGGGTAACAAAACGAGGTCGATTGCTAAGTATGCGTTCAGCGCGAGGGGGCAACTTGCCGTTATCGCCATCCCACCGCCGCTAATATTAATTTCTTTCGGCTCGTGCTCGTGATGTTCGTCCGCTGCGACGGGCGCTTGTTCTAAAGAAACGATTCGTTCCAGTAGATTAACTTTGCGGTTTATTAATTCCAACGCTTCAGCCACTGAAGGGTGCTGATAGCGAACGCTTTCGAACATTTCCTGGATATGAGTTTCCAAGCCAAACAACGCCGCCCGAGTATTTTCCGCCTTAATCTGACCCAAATGAACGTTGCGACGCTCTTGATCCATCATGTCACTTTGAATTACCCGATACTTTATCAGGGCGTTATCTTGAATTCGAAAATATTTTCTTCTTTCAGTATCCATGATCGACTCCTCGTGCTATTGAATCACCGGCAGGTTGCCGGCAGCTTGAGATTCCGCGCGTTCGGCATTGTCAATGCCATCATTGCTTACATCGTCAGGGCCAACGGCGTCCTGGATGGGAAGAACTTGATCAACTAAAAATGACGTCAGCGCCGCAACTGGCTGGTCGGATCCTGAATCGTCGTCTCTACCTTGGTCAATCGTCATTTCGACACGTCGGTTCAGGGTGCGATTCGCAATCGTATCGTTGGGCGCCAACGGGTGAGCCTCGCCGTGGCCTTCGACGACAAAACGTTCTGCAGATAATTCGCTATCCGCCAAAAGTTTATGCACGACCGACACCGCGCGTGAGGCCGAAAGCTCCCAATTAGACCGAAACCGCTGCGTCTTAATCGGGATATTGTCCGTGTGACCGGCAACGACGATCGTGCCGTCGATTTTTTCGAGAGATTCACGCAGTTTCTTTATGGCCGGCAAAAAACCGGAGCGAAAATTCGCTGTACCAGATGGGAACGAGCCCTTTTCTCGAATTCTTATAATTATTTTCATACCGACGGTTTCAATTTGGATCATGCCCTTGTCGATTTCTTCTTGCAGTGCCTCAACTAGCGTTGCTGCGTCTGCAACTGTTTGAGCGGCGTCCTGCTTCGATTGTCCTTCGGCATCTTTTGTTCCGTCTTCTGATTTCAATGCGTCCGTAAACTCAAGCGTCTGCTTATTGCTGTCCATCGTTGATTGGCGGGTTTCGTTTATCGATGTGGGCTGCGGACGTGCGGGGCTGAATTCCTGCGCAATGATACTCGTCCCCATGGGGATGGCATCAGCCTTAACTTCTCTTTGCACCCCAAACGCTAACTTCAACGAACCGGATATCGCTTTGAATTTATTGAGATCTATCTCGGCAAATGAAAGTAGGAGTACAAAGAAACACAATAATAACGCCATTAAGTCGGCGAAGGTCATGATCCATCCGCCACCCTCGTCGTCGTCCCTTCCGCCCGCTGGTGGTTGCTCGTGCATGATGTTTTAGCTAGGCACTTTCAGCCGTTTCGCGTTTTGAGCTCGGCAGATAGGTTTTTAGAATCTCTTCTATCACACGGGGATTACGGCCTTCCTGGATGCCGCCAAGACTGTCAACGATCATCGACTTAATCATCCGTTCCTCGCTCGAACGCAATGCGAGTTTATGGGCAATCGGTAAGGCGAAAATATTCGCGATCATTGCACCGTACAGCGTTGTGAGTAACGCCACAGCCATGGCCGGTCCAATGGATTTCGGGTCGCTCATATTCGATAACATTTGTACCAGCCCGATCAGCGTTCCGATCATGCCCATCGCCGGCGCGGTATCGCCGATTGATTTGAATATGCTCTTGCCAACGTCGTGCCGCTCCAACGCCGCATTCATGTCGGTGAGTAAGGTTTGCCGCACCACTTCTGGTTCGTGCCCATCGACCATGAGTTGAATACCTTTGGCGAGGAAGGCGTTTTCTGTTTCTTTTCCCTCTAAGGCCAGCAGGCCACCTTTACGTGCTTCGTTGGCCATTTCAACAGTCTGTTGGATGAGATCTTCTGGTTTGTCGAGCTTACTCATAAAGGCCTTTAGCGCGACCTTGAAAGCGCCTAGGAACTGCGCGAGCGTAAATTTCATCATCACCGCACCAATCGTCCCCCCGACTACAACGAACAACGAGGGTACGTTGAGAAAGGTTAAGGCGCTGCCGCCGACGAAGATTGCCGCTAATACGACGCCAAATGCCGTTATCAGCCCAATGAGTGTCGCTAAGTCCACACCGATTCCTCTCTAAAACCAGTTAATTGCTGCCATCAGAATTCACTTGCGGGGACAACCGTAGAGCTGGTTTTTGCGTAATTGCGCCCGTGTTCTCAATATCGGATTATTCGGTCCGAACTTTAGCGCGAACGAAAATCTGTATGCGGCGTTCGAGGTCCCCAAACCCGTGGTATCCCCGCATTCACGCCTCATCTTCACAGCGCCAGCAGGCGATTACGTGAAGACGCCCTCGAATTCGAATGCTGATGGGCTTTTACCTCTATTTATCGACTTAAGGATAGTGTCAGCGCCCGGTGATCGGCGCCGGCACAGTTGCCGGTAGAAAAATTCAGTCGCTACCGGGTGCGAAGGCGCAGATCCGCGTGATCGCTAATGCGTGGAATTTGCTTTGCTGTCGGAGACGTTAGTCCAGGCGCGGCAAACGATTGCGGTCTCCATGGGGATGCAAAACGACGGACGATTTTTGCGCGGAATTAGTCAGACATGGTCCGTCTGCCACTATTCCTGCGGCAATTATCGAACGAGGTTCGAGGCGACGACGAGGCGTGCTCGTCGCGGGCGCATGAAAGCATAGCGGCCAATACTTAAGCCAATTTAGTGCAAGCGCCCGCGGTTACCAGCGTTGAACAAGCCGTCCGCTTGCACGAACGTCGTGCCTAGTTCGAACCAGGATCCCAAATGCGCGCCTAATCCGTGACCAGGAAATTAGTCGTCAGAATCACTTTTCGGCTCGTGTTTCAAGGCGACCGAATTAATGCAGTAGCGCATGTTAGTCGGCGCTGGCCCATCGGGGAACACATGTCCTAGATGCGCATCACATGCCGCGCACAGTACTTCCGTGCGGACCATCCCGTGGCTTGCGTCTTCGAGATTTGTTACGTTGCCCGAGTCGCTCGGTTGCCAAAATGATGGCCAGCCCGTTCCCGAATCAAATTTATGCTCCGAATCGAACAATGCCGTCCCACAGCACTTACAAACATAGGTTCCCGGTTCTTTATTCTCAGTGTAGTCGCCAGCAAACGGCCGCTCCGTGCCATGCTCGCGACACACGCTGTATTCTTCCGAGGTCAATATTTCCCGCCATTGTTGCGGGTCTTTTTCCACCCGTTTTACCATTGGTATCTCCCTTGATCGACGGATTAACTAGGGAATTCCCTCGCTGCCCGGCAATCGTTTTGATAATCCGTCGAACTAGTTGTCAATTATCGATATACGCTATTATAAGTGCACTCGGCCGCGTGTCCCACAATGTCGTGGGTCTAGGAATATTGCGACTGAAGTTTAATCCGGGAGAACGACGTTGCGAATAGCACTACTCGAAGATGATCTCGACCAAGCCGCGCTATTCATGGAATGGCTTAAGTCGAGCGGGCATACGTGCGAACATTTTGTGTCCGGAAAACTGTTCGTCCGAAATATTAAGCACGATAGCTACGACGTTCTCGTGCTTGATTGGATGGTTCCAGACATGGACGGCTACGAAGTGTTGAGCTGGGTTAGAGAGAATTTCGATTGGCCAGTACCGATTGTATTCGTAACCGCGAAAGACGAAGAAGACGACATCGTACGAGCACTTGAACACGGTGCTGACGACTATATCGTGAAGCCGGCAAAACAGCGCGAGCTAGTAGCCAGGATTAGCGCCGTGGCTCGCCGTGCCTCGGCAATTGACGAAACGCAGAACGAAATCGAATACGAACCGTTTGCAATAGACCTGGGTAATCACGAAATTAAACGCGATGGAACTCGGGTCGATGTGACACAAAAGGTATACGAGCTGATCGTATTTTTGTTTAGAAACATAGGTCGGATCCTGTCGCGGGCGCACATCCTCGAAAGTGTTTGGGGGCGGAACCCAGATATCAATACGCGCACCGTCGATACACATGTCAGTAGAATCCGCACAAAGTTGTCTTTAGCCCCGGAAATGGGTTGAAAATTGTCCTCCATTTACCAGCATGGCTATCGACTAGAGCGCCTCACCTCTTAGCCGAAATTTGCTGTCAGCTGCGCGCTGATGAAAATGCGCTCGGCGGTGCTTCAGCAGAGGAGGAAGGAATAAGCAGCCACCGAGCGCGACAACAAAGCCGCCCGGGATTAACCGAACGCGGCCCATTAAGAGTGTAATGTTTGAGCGCTTGGACCACTGTGACTGCTATCACAGCGCTATCGGCCCCGCGTCGAGCGATGTGAAAGTCGTCACAGCCTCGCAACGACATATCAATCGTCGGCGGGCCACAACCACGCTGCACCGCGAACGCCACTACTGTCGTCATGCGCCGGCGGGACCATCGAAAACTCGACATGATCGGAAAACACGTAGTTTCCAATCAACGCCGACACCACCGTGTGTAGACTCGTGAGATTGGATAATCCACCAACGAGGACCACGCCCCCAATTTTCGTTCCGCCGACATCAATCCCAAGGCGCATATCTCACTCTGAGCATACGCTGCTCGCAATTTTGGCGTCGAGCTCGCCTCTAAGATAGAATCACCGCCTATTGTGAATATTTAATACGCGAGCGTCCGAACCAGCCGTCATGACTTCAATACCAAATTATCATCGCCGGAAAACCGTAGGGGTGAAAGTTGGCCCCGTGACGATTGGGGGTGGCGAGCCTATCGTTGTGCAATCGATGACCAACACGGATACATCAGACGCACACTCGACGGCCAAGCAAATTCAGCACCTAGCGGCTGCCGGATCAGAATTAGTACGTCTGACGGTCGACACGGAGGCTGCGGCAGCGCAGGTCGCAAGGATCCGCGACATGCTTGGCGCGGTAGGCTGCGATGTGCCGTTAATTGGTGATTTTCATTACAACGGCCATACCCTACTGACAAAGTATCCTGACTGTGCCGAGGCACTCGCAAAATATCGGATTAATCCCGGTAACGTCGGATTCGGTCGAAAAAAAGATGCGCAGTTTGCCACTATGATCGAAGTCGCTGCGAAACTCGATAAACCGATTCGAATCGGGGTTAATTGGGGGAGCCTGGATCCGGCACTAGTCGCTTCGATGATGGATGAGAATGCGAAACTGTCAACACCGAAAGAGGCCTCAGAGGTGACTCGCGACGCATTGATCTCCTCAGCGCTCGGTAGTGCTGAGAAGGCCGAAGAGATCGGCTTGGCGCGCGAGAAGATCGTTCTATCGTGCAAAGTGAGTGGCGTACAAGAACTGATTGCCGTCTACGGTGCGCTTGCCGAACGTTGCAATTACGCGCTGCATCTCGGCCTTACCGAGGCCGGGATGGGATCGAAAGGGATCGTATCGTCAACCGCCGCAATGGGCTTTCTTCTTCAACAAGGGATTGGGGATACCATTCGCGTCTCTTTAACACCAGAGCCCGGTGGCGACCGTGCAAAAGAAGTCGTTGTCGCCCAGGAAATATTACAGACAATCGGTCTGCGCTCATTCACACCGCTGGTCACCGCATGTCCCGGCTGCGGGCGCACGACAAGTACTGTGTTCCAAGAACTTGCCGAAGATATCCAGGCATACGTACGAACGCAAATGCCCATCTGGCGAGAAACCCATCCTGGTGTCGAGGATATGAGCCTGGCGGTCATGGGCTGCGTGGTCAACGGACCAGGCGAGAGCAAACATGCGAATGTCGGCATTAGCCTCCCAGGTACGGGCGAGACCCCCGCCGCCCCTGTATTCGTGGACGGTAAAAAGGTGACGACTTTGCGCGGTGCAGGCATCGCGGAAGAATTTAAGTCGTTGCTCAATGACTACGTCGAGAAAAATTACCTTGCCGAGAATGAAAGCCCTGCTTGATTCCTATCTCTTGGAATCGCATCAACGTTCCCATTCGCTAACCTAGCCGGTGCCAAGCGACTTCAGCCGCCTGGTCGGTGCGTTCTGGGAAATCTGTCTTCTACGTAGAAGTCCCGAGGACGTTCCTGCTTCACGTTTTCTCTTTAATGGCGTTGTCAGCACGTATTGTTTGCTTGGGGTCGGCATCAACTTGGTCGGGTTTGATTTCCCAGAGGCGTGCGTATTAAGCGTTTCGATGACGGCGCTACTCCTAACGACGCTAAAAGCACTGTTACTTATACGCGGCAACGCCGAGCGCTTACGCCAAAGCGCGATTGCATTGATGGGTGCATCGATCATTCTGTTCGTCCCAGCGCTCGTATTGCGCCTTTGGTTCCATATAATCGAAAGTTCGAACGCACAGTCGAATGCGGCAGGTTATGTATGGGTTGGACTATTCGTGTGGGAATTATTTATCTCCGCACACATATTGCGCCATGCTCTGAACACCCGGCTGTTAGCTGGTTTTTTTGTTTCGATCGCCTACGTGTTTCTGGAATTTCGACTGATGTATTTCATTCATCAAAGTTTCGCGACTACTCCCGGCACGGGATAAGTTCGGACCCCTACGGACAAACATAGGTCGACCTAGTGCACATCCACATACTCGGAATCTGCGGAACATTCATGGCGGGGATTGCTGAGCTTGGCGTACAGCTCGGGCATCACGTCACCGGATCGGATACCAGCGTATACCCGCCAATGAGTGACTTTCTAGGCAAGCAAGGTATCGAAATACTCGAAGGTTACGATCCGCGCCAACTGGTGCCAAGTCCGGATATCGTGTTAATTGGTAACGCGCTTAGCCGTGGCAATGAATGCGTAGAGGCCGTCCTAAATCGGCATCTTGCGTATCAATCGGGACCACAATGGTTATCGGAACATGTCCTCCAAGGACGCCACGTCATCGCGATATCGGGAACGCACGGCAAGACAACGACGACCAGCATAGCGAGCTGGATATTAGATCGTTGTGGACTCGAGCCCGGCTACCTTATTGGCGGCATCGCACAAAACTTCGACCGTCCCGCCAATCTCGGCGGCGGGCGCTACTTTGTCATCGAAGCAGACGAATACGATAGCGCTTTTTTCGACAAACGATCGAAATTCGTTCATTACCGGCCGGATACGCTAGTCATAAACAACCTTGAATACGACCATGCCGATATATTTCCTGACTTAGAATCGATAAAGCGTCAATTTCATCATCTTGTGCGAACGGTTCCGTCCGACGGCACGGTGATTCTTCCAGGCCGTGACAACGACATTGAGGACGTACTCAAGCGCGGCTGTTGGAGCGAAACCGTGCGCTTCGGATTCGACGCACCGGTGGACGTTGAGGTAATTGACTACACGCAGCAGCATTCGACGCAATTTGCGCTTCGCGACAAATCTAGTGGGGAGACCGTGAGCGTCAACTGTGAGCTGCTCGGACGCCACAACGCATTAAATGCAACGGCAGCGATTTGTGCCGCGACCGCAATCGGCGTGCCGCTTGAGCAAGCTGGCGCTGCATTGGAATCATTTCGTGGCGTAAAGCGACGCCTGGAAATTATTGGTAAAACTAACGGCATCACTGTTTATGACGATTTTGCGCATCACCCAAGTGCTATTGAGGCAACCTTGTCCGCACTTCGCGTAACCGTCGGCCGCGATCGAATTATTTGCCTTGTCGAGCCGCGCTCCAACACGATGCGATTAGGCGTACACAATGAACGAACCGCGAGGGCTTTGGACACAGCAGATTGTATCTTTATCTATCACGATTTGAACCTCAATTGGGACTCGGCGTCCCTAATTGATAAGCTCAAACCGCCCGGCGAGTGTCTACACGGCATCGATGACATTATCCAGCGCGTTATGACTGAGTGTCGCACTGGTGATCACATCGTCATCATGAGTAATGGAAGCTTCGCAAATATACATACCCGACTGCTATCGGCACTGGGAAGGGGAAGCAACAATTAGTAGCCTGATTAAAAACGAACTCGCGTTATTCCCTTTAAATACTGTGTTGTTCCCAAGTGCCTGCTTACCGCTAAGAATTTTTGAACCCCGTTACGTGGACCTGATCGGAACCTGTATGCGCGACGCGAGCACGTTTGGCATCGTTGGCATTAGCCAAGGAGTTGAGGCCGGTGGCCCAGCCGAAACCCATAATCTTGGAACACACGCGCGAATCGTGGACTTTGATCAGGGCGCGGATGGCCTACTCAATATCGTCGTTCAGGGAGGAAGTCGATTTGAGCTGCACAGCTCGCATTCGCAAGAAAACGGGCTATTGATCGGTAACGTCGTCAATTTGCCCGACCTACGTAGTGAAAACGTGCCACAAGAATATAGCGAATTAGTTGATTTGTTAGCCGAAATTGATGCTAAATCCCCGCTATTGAAACCCGCCAACGGCGAGCCTGCGAACTCATCAGATCTGGCCTACGGGCTCGCTCAAATCCTGCCCATCGCGATTTCGACCAAAATTGAATTATTAGCGCTTAACGACCCCTTGATCCTGCTACGCCGGTTAAGCGTCGAACTCGACCAGCTGCGACGCTCGAGTCAGTAGGCCCCGAGCGGCAGGTTCAAACGAACCGTCCGGCGGAGGATGCGCGCTGCGCGTTATTTTGACGTCTCGTTTCGAGCCCGAAACCAGGCCATGTTCTCGCGGGCCTGGCGATCACGGCAGCGAAAGATTAAATCCGTGCGTTTCTAAACCAACCGAAATTCAGAATATCGACGAATTCGCTCAAATCTAAGCGATTCGTGAATCGCTATTCGAAGTCCAAAAACACCCGAAACACGGACCTCACAGGGATTCTTTTTAATCACCTGAGACGCTTGTTGAAGCGGACTTCGATCTATGCGATTTTATCACTACGCTGGTAACTATAAGCATCCGAAAGTCGATGCCACGAACACTCATTAAAATACTTTGGCTATGCCTTAGCGGTGCGCTGTGCGCGCCTGCTAACGCGTTCATAGGCGACGCTGCCTCGTGGTGGCTGTGTCCGGTCGATCGGCAGTTACCGCTGCGCCCGCAGTATTCGCAACCGGTCGAGCCCGGCAGCACTGAAATCCGCTCCGATACCACGAGGATTGTCAAAGACGATGCCACGGAATTCGCGGGAAACGTAGAAATCGTTAGGGATTCCCGTTCAATCAGTGGCGATGTCGTTACCTATGATGACGCCGGTGAAAAGTTCGACGTCAGCGGAAACGCGACGATATGGGACGCGGGAGTCATTTGGCAGGGGCAGCACGCGCTGTTCGATCTCAGTTCTGACGTTGGTCAGCTCACGCAAGGAAACTACTGGTTAACGAACGGTCGAGGGCGCGGCTACGCGGAACTGCTTGAAACCGATCGCAATGAGAATGTTTCGGTTCTTCAGCAAGTCGATTATACGACTTGCGCGACGGAGCGGCCGGATTGGAAGTTTTCGGCAAGTAGTATCACGTTAGACCATGACGCGGGGCGCGGTGAGGCAACCCACGCACTATTAAAGGTTCACGACGTCCCGGTATTTTACTTCCCATATATTAATTTTCCGCTCGACAACAAGCGTAAATCAGGGTTCTTGATGCCAACGATCGGCACCTCAAATGAATCCGGTTTTGACGTGAAACTGCCGTATTACTTCAACATTGCACCAAACCACGACGCCACGTTCTCGCCGCGGTGGCTAGCGCACCGAGGCGTTATGTTCGGCGGGCAATATCGCTATCTTACTAAAAATCATAAAGGTAGAGTTGGCGTCGAAATCTTGCCCAGCGATAATCTTGATAACAATAACACTCGGTCGTTGCTGTCACTACAGCACGAAACGTTTTTCGACGGCCGACGAGGAAGAGTCGAAGCGCGAATTCAAAACGTCTCAGATGCAAGATACTTTGAAGATTTAGGACGCAGCCTTAGCGTCACAAGTCAACGGTTTTTGGATCGACGCGTCGAAATGCGCTACCTGAAACGGGGTTCCTTCTTACTGCGAACGCTAGTCCAGAGCCATCAGAATGTTGACGATTCAAGAAGCGCTAGTCGCGGTCCATATAGGCGTCTTCCGCAAATTAGATTTCGCACATTGAAGGGCGAGCGACACCTGCGATTGACGCCGAATTTTAAAGCCGAAACAACGTACTTTGATCGGTCAAACAGTGTCTCCGGCGCGCGGGTTGACTTAACCCCCAG
>CAWLAW010000044.1:0-10986 GCA_963854885.1 Gammaproteobacteria bacterium
GTCTAAATGGTGGCCTTCGGAGTGGGGCGAGACCGACCAGCGTGGCGCGCTGAACCGTTTATCCCCAGAAAAAACGCTCGCGGCGGCAGCGCTCATTACGAGCGGCACCATTTATGACATGGGACGCGTATTTGAGGAGGAGATGCCGTTGTTCGCGCTGACCCCTCAGCGGCGCAAATACACCTTAACCGTTCCAGGCGCACCGTCTTGGGGACCGCTAGGCGAGAACAAACTTGTGTGGAACGAAGATCATATCTCCGGACACTTAAGCCAGGACGGCACGCAATTCGACGCCTTAAGCCACATGGGCACGGATTTAGGACCCGGCGGAAACCTAAACGAGATCCGCTACTACAACGGTCACTCGCATGCCGACATCGGCAGTGGCCGCGGATTTATTAAGCTCGGGGTGGAACACGTCACACCAATTTTTACCCGCGGTATATTACTCGACATTGCTGGACTGCGCGGGCGAACCATGACTTGCTCCGAAGAAGTAACGATCGCTGATCTAACGGCAGCTTTAACTCGCCAAGGACTGTCTGAGGATACGATCAAGCCGGGCGACGCGCTTTTTTATAACACCGGTTGGGGTCGCTACTGGAAAGTAGATAACGATAAATTCAATAGCTGCACCCCAGGGTTATCAGACGCGGCCGGCGACTGGGTGGTCGATCAGCATGTCGTACTCGTGGGCACCGACAATTGGGGAGTCGAGGCGATCCCGGGACCGGATCCAAAACGTTTTGGGCCAAACCATCAGAAATTTCTCGTCGAGCACGGTATTTATATTATCGAGAACTTGATTTTTGATTCATTGATCGAGGCGCAAGTTTACGAATTTGCATTCGTCGTTGGGACCTTGCCGCTGAAAGGAGCGACCGGGTCACCCGTGCGGCCATTTGCGATCCGCTAAGGCCGAATTTTTATCGACTTGCAGGCGATGCTCAAAACACCCTGTGCACTGTGCGCTGTGCGTGGTTAAATACTCTTACTAATACTGGGAAAAAGGTTCGTCATGAGTCAAGGTGAAATTATCGCAGGTCTCCTCGCCCCGCATCCACCGCATTTAGTATTCGGTGAAAACCCTCAGCAAAACGAACCTCGCTCGAAAGGTGGTTGGGAACAACTCCGTTGGGCTTATGAGCGCGCCCGCGCGAACTTAGAAGCAATGAAACCTGATGTTCTGTTGGTTCATTCACCGCATTGGATCACCCAGCAAGGTCATCACTTTCTTGGGGTCGAGCACCTTAGCGGTAAATCCGTCGATCCGATTTTTCCGAATATTTTCCGTTACGATTTCGAACTCGAAGTCGACGTTGAGCTCGCCGAAGCGTGCTGCGAACAAGCGGCAGACATGGGACTCACATCGAAGATGATGCGTAACCCGAACTTTCGCGTCGACTACGGCACGATAACGACGCTCCACATGATGCGACCTCAATGGGATATTCCCGTTGTCGGAATTTCGGCGAATAACTCGCCCTACTTTCTTTCTACCGAAGAGGGTCTGGAAGAGATGGACGTCTTGGGCAAAGCAACGCGCAAAGCCATCGAGGCAACCGGGCGTCGCGCGGTTTTACTTGCCTCTAATACCTTGTGTCACTATCACTTCAGTAAAGAACCGATCCCGCCGGAAGACATGTCGCAAGAACACCCAGAAAATTTTGAAGGGTATTTGTGGGACATGCGCATGATCGAATTGTTGCGTGAAGGAAAAATTCAAGAAGTGTTTCGATTGCTGCCGCAGTTTATCGACGAAGCATTCGCGGAAGTGAAGTCCGGCGCATTTACTTGGATGTTCTCCGCCATGGATTATCCAGAACTACCGGGCGAACTGCATGGCTACGGCACGGTAATTGGCACCGGTAACGCCGTGATGGAATGGAATCTGATTAAAGCCGGACTCGCGAAAGCGGCCTAAGGGAAAATTTCATGAGTGTTGTTTCTGCATTTCTTATTCCCGGCTCACCATTACCCTATGTGCAACGCGACAACCCGCCCTGGGGGGCCATGGCCGACGCCTTGGATAAAGCCGGCACCGCGCTCGCAGCCTCGAAACCCGACGTCATCGCGATTTATTCAACGCAATGGATCGCCGTGCTCGATCAGCTTTGGCAAGTTCGAGCGAACCCTACCGGACTGCATGTCGACGAGAACTGGCATGAGTACGGTGAGCTGCCGTTCGATATGCGCACCGATACAGAACTTGCCGAAGCCGCAATTGCTGCTACGGACAGCTACGGGATCCGATCGAAAGGGGTCGACTATGATCAATTTCCGGTCGATACCGGAACGATTGTGGCATCGAACTTTCTCGACCCTGAAAGTCAATTTAAATCCGTTGTTACGGCCAACAATCTGTATCACGACTGGACGATCACGGAAAACCTCGGCCGGGTCGTGCGCGAACAAGCAGAGCGACTCGGACGTCGGGTCGCTCTCGTTGGGGTTGGCGGCTTGTCGGGATCATTTTTCCGCCAGGTGATCGATATCGCCGATGACCATATTGCCAATGCGGACGAAGATGCCTGGAACCAACGGATCTTGGCGATGATGGAAAAAGGCGACATTGCCGCACTTGCCGACGCTTGTGCCGATTTCGCGCAGCAAGCACGCGCCGAAATGGGCTTTAAACATTTCGCCTATTTACTCGGCGGTATGGGTGGGGATTTTAACGGGGCAATTGTCCATCACTACGGCGCACTATATGGCACAGGTGGTGCGGTAGTTGAGTTTCAACTCTAGAGAAATCCGTAATCGTGGCGCCGATGTAAGCTAAACCCGAAACGCTAGACATATTAGGCTCCCTCGCGGGTATGATTGCGCTGCAATGATGTCAAAAATATTCGCCGGTCTGGATGGGGTTGCTTGCGGCCCTAGAGAGGTGCTCGCTAGAGCCTAGGCGATGCGCAAAATTGTCCATATAGACATGGATGCGTTCTACGCGTCTGTCGAGCAACGTGACCAACCGGAGTTAAAGGGCAAGCCTGTCGTGGTGGCTTGGCGCGGCCAACGCTCGGTGGTTTGCGCCGCTTCTTACGAGGCGCGGCGCTACGGTATACATTCCGCAATGCCCGCTTTGAGAGCAGAGAAAATGTGCCCGGACGCGATCTTCGTCGCACCAGATTTCACTCGTTATCGGACGGTATCGCGACAAATTCGAGAGATATTTATCTCGCATACGGATTTGGTCGAGCCGCTCTCACTGGACGAAGCTTATCTTGACGTCACGGAGAACAAGACCGGTTTAGCAACCGCAACTGAAGTCGCAAAAACGATCCTCGCGCAAATCCAAGAGCGTACCTCGCTCACGGCCTCAGCTGGCGTGGCGCCGAATAAATTCATCGCCAAGATTGCATCTGATTGGCGTAAACCAAATGGCATTTTTATCGTGCGCCCGCACCAGATTGAAAGATTTTTGAAAGACCTGCCGGTGAAGAAACTACCCGGGGTAGGTAAAGCCACGCAGTCAAGCTTGAGCACCATGGGCGTAACCACGGTGAGCGATCTATTACCCTTCGAGCTGCGTGAAATGGAAACTCGCTTCGGGCGCTTTGGCGTGCGTTTGTACAATCTAGCCCGCGGTATCGACAACAACGAAGTGAGGCCCAACCGACCGGTTAAATCGATATCGTCTGAGCAGACGTTCGAAAATGATTTGAGCTTAAACGAGCTGACCACGGCAACCCAGGCGTCGGCGGAACGCACCTGGGTTTCATCGAAAAAATCAGACCGGATCGGACGCACCGTCGTCTTGAAATTGAAAACGAGTAAATTTCAATCCATCACGCGCAGCATTACCCCATTGAGCCGCCCTGCAAGCGCTGAAGAACTGACAGAATACGCCTTGGCGTTGCTCCAGCGCGTAGACTTGCCCGCCTCGACAAAGTATCGCTTAGTCGGGGTCGGCTTATCGAATTTCGTTGATTCAAACGAGGAAGCAATTCAGCCCAAACTTTTCGACGATTAGATGTTTCTGAGCAATAAATAAGCCCTTTCATACTGGCGATCGAATCGCTGAGTTCCAACGTATAATCGCCGACTGAATCCCACGAGCCCAAAGGTCGTTTGACGCTATGCCCGTAATGACACCAAAGCTGCATCGACAATTTGTAAAGTTGTCGGGAGAGTTCTCGCCGGAACTGCAACAACTTATAAAACAAGTCGGCCCTATCGAAATGCCGAGCCGCAAACATCTCGGCATCGCGCAGTTTTTGGCGCGGGTGATCATCGGTCAGCAGGTATCGACGAAAGCTGCTGCGACAATATGGGGCCGAGTGAAAATCGCAGCGAGCGATTCGAAGCAAAAGATTCCGGGATATTTTTGCGCGGCAAATGTGGACGCGCTGCGTGCTTGCGGTGTGTCGGGCAATAAAACAAAAGCGCTACTATCGATTAACGAGGCATGCGAAGACGGTCGCTTGAGGCCTGCGACCTTGCGCCGCCTCGATGTCGAGGCTCGCGCCGCAACATTGATCGAGTTACGTGGGGTCGGGCAATGGACGGTTGATATGGCGTCAATGTTCTATTTCGGCGACACCGATGTCTGGCCCGAAGGTGACCTTTCAGTATCGCGCACGTTCAACGGGTTTCTCGACAAACGACAAGCGCGTCGCAGGGATAAGATCCTTGCCGGTTTTTCGCCAAACCGCTCATTCCTCGCAGTTTATATGTGGCGCGTGCTCGATAATGCACCGTAGTACTTACTGTCCCATCGTCCGGCGCCCAACTGGCGCGACTTGTAACCCTAATGGAATAGTCCTAGAACGAGCGGAGTCCGCCATTTGAGGCCCATCCCTCTTCCAGAGTCGTCATCGCTAAAATATGTACTACTTCTTTCGTGATGAGACAATTGCCGTTGTCGAACTTAAACCCCCATTCGTATGAGCCCCAGCCCAATATGGATTCATCATCACGTTCTTGGGTGACATGAAAATACATAAAAGCCTCGGCTCGGCTGCCGGCAACGGTGATATCCTCGTTGGCATAATAGCGGCGCGGATTGTCGAAACGACTCCAATAATCAGCAAAGAACGTGAGTATCGCTTCTCGACCCCGTTCCTCGATGTTCCAGTTGGGCACCGACAAAATTGCCTCGCTGTCAAAAATTTCACGCAGTATTTCTGGACGCTTTCCATCAACCCCAACCGCGTAGCGCGATAAGACGCGCCGCACGGCGTCTTTGGCGTTGAGTACTCGAACTTGTTCTTCTAACGTGTGTAGACGCTCTTCGACTGTGGCCATTTCAATTCCTCAGCAATGGAAGTTTCACCCAAAGAATAGCTGTTCGTGCAAAAGCACAATACCGTTACGTCCGCGTTAGTCGTAAAAACCCGCGATTTAGCGAAACTGGAACCCATTAAAGAATGAGTATATAATTTTGTTATCAATAATTTATAACGTTTATATAATGTACTATATAGAAAATATATTAAACTGGACGACGCGTGGGCTTGGGGCTGTATTCATCTGCATTGCGCTGTCAGGTTGCGTCGGCACAGTGATCGAAACAGCGGCGGACGCGACCTTAGCCGTGGCTAAAACCCCATTTAAGATCGGCGGCGCAATCGTCGATGTTGTCGCAGGCGAAGACGACGATTAACTGCTAGTCCGATTCCCGCCATTTATAAGTTTTCGCGCCAGCGGTATATTCTCCGACATCGGTAGTCCCGAAATACGGAAAGTCGGCGAGCGAAACGCGCAATAGCCACAGCCTCAGGTCGACCGATCGCGCGTACTTTTTTTACGGAGTCGGTTGTGAAAAAGAAAATTCATCTAAATGCATTTACCCAGTGTTCAATTTGTCACCACTCAAAAGGGCAATGGAAAAACCCAAATGACGGATCGTCTCTGGGATATAAGGATCTTAATTACTGGGTAGATTTAGCGAAAACGTTGGAGCGCGGCGGATTCGCCGCCCTATTCCTCGCCGACGTCCATGGCACCTATAACGTCTACCAAGGTTCGCGCGATACAGCGGTTCGCCATACCGTACAATTTCCCAGCAACGATCCCACTTTAATCATCTCCGCGATGGCCTACGCGACCCGGCATTTGGGTTTTGCGTGTACGTATTCGACGAGTTATTTCTCGCCCTATCAAGCGGCAAAAGTCTTCTCAACCTTAGATCATTTAACCAATGGCCGAATCGCCTGGAACGTCGTCACATCGTATTTACCCGACGCGAACGAAAATTTCGAGATTGGCGATCAGATGAGTCACGACGAACGCTACGAACGCGCGGAAGAGTATTTGGAAGTAGTTTACAAGCTCTGGGAACATTCCTGGGAAGAGGATGCTGCGATCCGCGACAAGGTTAACGATGTGCATAATGATCCGTCGAAGGTCCACGAAATTAACCATCAAGGCACTTGGTTTAATGTGCCGGGACCGCATATGTGTGAACCCTCATTACAACGAACGCCTGTGCTGTTTCAAGCAGGACAATCGGGTCGGGGGGTGGCATTTGCTGCGCGCCACGCCGAAGCCGTATTCGCACTGATGGCCGATATAAATCATTGCCGAGTTAGCGCCGAGAAAGTGCGAACCGCAGTGGCTAATGAGGGTCGCGCCGCCGAGCACGTGAAAATTTTCCCCGGCATCACCCCGATCGTTGGAGAAAGCGACTCACATGCCCAGGAAAAGTTCGAGCAAATGAAAGAGTATTCCAGCCCTGAAGGTGCTCTCGCATTATTTAGCGGCTGGGTGGGAGTCGACTTATCAACGGTGACGTCGGATATGTTGCTAAGTGACAAAAAGAGTGAGGCCATTCAAGGCCTTCTTTCTTACTTCGAAGTCGTCGATCCAGATCGGGAGTGGACGGTCGAAGCAATGGGTGAACAAATTTCGATCGGCAGCGTCATGCCGAAATTTATTGGATCACCGACCACAATTGCGGACGAATTAGAAGTTTGGATGGAAGGATGCGAAATCGACGGATTTAATATCGCGCCTGCTGTTCAGCCAACCGGTTTCGCGGAATTTGTCGATAACGTTGTTCCTGAATTGAGAAAACGCGGTCGGATGCCAGAAACTTATGCAAGTGAGACGTTGCGCGAACATTATTTCGGCAATGGCGTAAAAAGGCTACCCAGCGATCACATTGCCCACCGGGCACTACCTAGCTGGAAGCAATCACCGTAATGGCTGATCTGGAGTCGCCATGATTTCGGCCGGGATTTGCCTATTTTTTAGAAATCATTCGGTTTCCCCGCCTGAGATGGCAATTGCAATAGAGGAGCGGGGCTTTGAATCGCTATTCGTGCCCGAGAATACGCATATGCCGATTAATCGGCGTCGCGCTGATCCGCTCGAACACGATCGCATGAAATCACTCGGTAGCTTGCTTGATCCGTTCGTCACTTTAAGCGCGTGTGCGGCGGTGACGAGTCGCATCAATTTAGGCATGAGCGTTTGTCTCCTGACTCACAGAGATCCAATTGCGACGGCGCGAAGTGTCACGTCCCTCGATCTGATCGCAGACGGTCGATTGATTTTGGGGGTCGCCGGCGGCTTCGTCGCCGAAGCGATGGAAAATCACGGTTCCGAGTTCAAAAAGCGCTGGCCGATCGTTCGCGAAGCGACGCTAGCAATGCGCGCGATTTGGGCTGCCGAGGAAGCAGAATTCCACGGTGAGTATTTCGATTTCGATCCGATCGTCACAAACGCAAGTCCGGTTCAACAAGGCGGTCCACCGATTTGGATCGGTTCGAACTCCGCCGCAGTGCCGGCGAGGGTCGCAGATTACGCCGATGGCTGGCTCGTTTTCGAAGGGCGCTACAACGGGGATGCGTTCGCTGATCTACGCGCAGCATGCAATGCTTGCGGGCGCGATATGGATGAACTAACCGTCGCACTAATGGACGCCCCTCAAGACATCGTTGAACTACGAAAACGTTGTGAAGCAGGCTATCGAAAGTTTATTTTTATGCTTGGGGTCGAACAAACGACTGATTGCTTGAACACGTTGGATAATTTATCGACGCTTATGAATACGGTGACAACCGAGTTTCAAGGATCGGCGTAGCACTAAAACCGGAGTCTGTAGACAATGTGTAGGAACATCAAAACGCTATTTAATTTCGAACCACCAGCGAATGACGACGAGATCCGCGCATCGGCACATCAGTTTGTTCGCAAAATCAGCGGTACGACGAAACCGTCACGGCAGAATCAGGAAATTTTCGACCGATCTGTCGATGAGATTTCGGACATCGTGCGGGGCTTACTCGACTCACTCGTCACCACCGCTGCGCCAAAAGATCGATTGGTGGAAGCGGAAAAAGCCAAGTTGCGAGCAACACAACGATTCGGATAATTCGAATTATCTCGTTATTCCTTTACGGTCCAAGCTGTGCTCAAGCGCCACCTCACAAAAAAACCCGAAGGTGAGGTGACGTTCCAAACACTGATGGGTTGATAATGAACCAAGCCAAATCTTGGAAAAATGCTTAAGCGGCGCTAAACAATCCTTCCAGATCCTGAAATGTTATCGTTCCGACGATATCTAGATCATCGTCGAGAAGCTCATACAACACGCCATCTTTGCCGCGCATATTGAACGCAATGACAACATCTTGGTCGCCAGCGCCTTCGCGATGCGGATCATTGTTCGGTGGGCTCGACGTCATACTGCCGACGGGCCTTACTTCCTTTAATGTGCCGTCTGGTTCATAAAGTCGGTGTTCACCCTGAATCACTAAGGTGTTGTTGTGTCCGAGGTGGCGATGTAGCAGGATTTTCTCATTCGCGGCGAACTTGAACAACACATCGGCGACGTTGTTCTCGCTATCAACATCGAGAATTGAATAATGCAAATGCTCAAAATCACCGAGACGTTGCCAATCAATATTACTGTCATCAAAGGTATTTGCGCTCATATTTTCTTCCTGGTTGGGCGTGATCGAAAGACTAGCACGAGTGTCGGATCTTCGGGAACTCTGCTGAGAGGGAATTAGCCTTTCGAGGCTAACATTAACTTCCTACCGCACAAGTCTTATCGGTTGCAGTCCGACGACGGCGTAAAAAGGATGATACGTCTCAATGCGTGCGTCATTCGCAGCCAACCGAATCACTCGGTGGAATGCTGGTCGCGTCCGGATAACCAAGACGCGGAAACGTTTGCTCAACCGGGCAGCCGGAGAGAATCTCTGCATTAATCTACACGCGACTAACGATCGCCTCGGTTATCGGGCGACGATCTGCCCACTATCGTTCTGCGCAAAACGTCGTAGCGAATCTTACTCTCGGAAAGGACCTGGTCGTATAGCGAACCAGCTCACCAGCACCATCGCGCCGAAAGTGCTGTAGGCAAATGCAAACACCCAATCCGGGGCGGAAAAGTAAAGCATTCTTTGCATCCAATGGGAAACAAATGTACCAGCGTAGGTTGCGCCGCCTGCAGACGCTCTAAGCCTTAGTTCTAATGTTGTTAGCGGACAGACAATACCCATCCATGCCTGGCTGGCGACGACAACTATTCCGAGCAAATGAGCCAATCGAAACCACGGGTTACGCACCCAAATCCAAGACCGCAGAGCACCAAAAATAATCAACACTAAACCGACTACGATGAAGGCGACGAATGCCAGATGGATCGATAGAACGAGATTTGCTGTAAACAGAACCATCGACGAGGAATTCATAAACTCCAACGCACGGTTCCGTCGCTACACAACTTACTGCGCGACGGTTCCGAGCTTAATCTTACCGAAAGTAACATAGACGATTGGGCCACCCGCACCGGCACGGTAAGCGCCGCTTGATTTCGATAAATGATTCGCAATCGCGGCAAATTCCCACGCCTGTTCTTCGGAAACGTGCACCAATGACGACTCCAAAGGCTCCATCTGGTTTTTTTCTCCGTAAGAACGCACGCGGATCGCGTTTGCATGCAACGCGGTGACAACGGACGGATTGGCCCAGCTCCACAGAAAACTATTGTCCGCGCCGTTGTAAGTACCGACAATTTGCACGGGTGCTTGGACGACGTGTCCGTCAGCGAACGTCCAAGTAATTGTGCCAACGTCTTGGTCGAGATTGCTCTTAATGGCGCGACTGATTCCCCAAGTCTTGTCGTGAATTTCCGTCTGAAATAAAAGTTTTTTCATACTGATGGAGGCCAATTTCTGGTATGCAGAGTCCTCGGCCCAAGTGCTCTGAACGTTTAAACTCAGCAGGATTAACGCGAAAAGAGATCGACTTAGATTCATGGGAACCACTATTTTATTCTTTAGACCTAGGCGTTCTCGTGTTCAACGAGTGATCGTCACATACTGTATAGATTGCTCGTTGTGTTGCCACGTCCATAGTTTCGCTCACGTTGCGCGATAAATTGTTCGCGGGTAATCCAATGTTCTCAACCCAGGTTTAGCCAGTTCTCGCATCGCGTTTGACCCGACCCATTTCCTTGCCCGACCGTCGGCGTTAAGCAGTTGTTCGGCGTAGCGAGTGGCCGATTCGTGTAAATCTTTATTTCGCTTTCCAATATTTCTAAGCGCCCAATTTATGGCTTTACTGACGTAATGACGCTCATCATCCGCTTCTCGCTCAATAACACCTAAAAACTCGTCAAAAACATCGTTGGTGGCCTGTTTATTGGCAAACCCATAGGATGCCATGATCGAAAACCCTGCACGCTTTTCAAACTCGGCATCGCGCGCCGACCATTCCAGCGCTTTCGATCGGGCGTGTTCGCTACGTGCAAAAAAACCCATACAAAAGGAATCACAGATTCCCCAATTTTCGAAAGTGCCAACCCACTTGTCCATCAGTTGCTTAGTTAGTGCATGAGGATCATAAATCTTGCTACACAGTAACCGCGCTTCATAAATTCGTGTGTCGAACAACGCGAGTGCAAGCTGGTTGTTCCGGCCTACTTCTTTCGCTATTTTTTTCAAATCGCTCTGATATACGCCGATCGCATGATCTGCAACGATGCCGAACCGATCCGATTTTTCTTTTACTTTTCGGGGATCTGCGATC
>CAWLAW010000045.1:0-10984 GCA_963854885.1 Gammaproteobacteria bacterium
CGTTTGCGCAACGGATCGACGCCGATATCTGTCATCAGCTCGTCATGATAATGCTGGGCATGCAGAAACAAACGAGTCGCGCGTGCAGGACTGTAGTGCATCCACGATCGCTTCCAAGTTTTTATCCCCTCGATCTCGCGACGCATGTCGGCCGGATCCGGGAGCACAATCCGACCCGCTATCAACTCGGCTAGCCAGCGCGCTTGTAATGAGTCAGTGAGAATGTTGCATACAGCTGTTGCGCGACCGACAAATGCTAGGTTCGGCAAATCCGGATGCAGCATGTGGCGGTATAAATAAAAACCATCGTCATCCGAGCCAAGGGCGGTGCGTGCATCGTCTGACAAATAACCAAATTCACTTTTCCAGCCGGTCGCAAGCACCACGCAGTCGGTCGAAATTTCGATGCCATCTTTGAGCACAACGCCATCGCTTGTATAACGATCGATCTCGGTACGATGCGCCGAAATACGGCCTTCGTGGATCCGCGGAAAGAAATCGGGGTGCACGACCATCGAGCCCTCACCGCAGGCGTCAGTTTCAATTGGCGCACTAGGCAGCAGATTCTTGCCATTCGCGATTTCGGCACCGAGGCGATATTGCACGCGAATGACGATTTCGAAAATCCGCCAGAACGTCCAAACCAAGGGTTGGCCAAATCTGTGCAACCCTCGTTCAATTGGCGACGGCCGTTGGTAAAGCGGCATACAAGCGCTGGCTAAACGATTCAGCGCGCCCCACTTGAACGGCAACACGCCGGCGACTAACCGCGGTACGGGCCAATGCGTGTCGCGAAAAACCAGATGAACGTCTTTGCCAACTTCGGACGCTTCTAAGGCAATATCGGCCGCGCTCTTACCGTAGCCGACGACAACGACGTTGCGTCCCGTCAGCGGCGTCCGCGTTTTGACTTCGGAATTGTGTAGAATCGCACCACGAAATTCAGACTCGCCGGGATACGACGGCGCCTTTGGAACATTCGAATAAAGACCGGTCGCGATCACGACAAAATCGAAATCTTCGCGCTGCGTTTTCCCGTCGATCTCTACTGTCACTGTCCATGCGTCGCTTGTATTGGCTTGCGACTCTAACTTCGTCACGGATGCATTGAAGCGAATACACGAACGAAACTTAAAATGGTCGACGTAGTCCTCTAGGTATTGTTGAAAGACTGGCCCGGGGGTGAAATGCGGCGCATCGCCAGGCATCGGCCAATCAGGGAATTCGTAGAGCTCTTTGGGTACCTGAACGCCGAAATTTGAATATCCGTCGGCCCAGACGCCACCGAGGCGATCGCTTCGTTCATATACAACGCAATCGAGACCTTGCTCCGAGAACGTTTTTGCACTCGCGAGCCCCGCGATCCCCGAACCGACGATTGCGATCCGCTTTATGTTCGCCATGGCATCAATTCGGCATGATTGGTGCGGCTCAATCGGCTCGCCGGATCGCCGCTGGCGCGTTCAGCGAGCACTAAAGGTGCGCCGAAATCGGACAAGTGCCTTGGCAATGCTGCCAATTAGCCAGAGGCCAAGAATGTAAGAACCAAATAGGCTCCACAATCCCACCGTCCACACCGCATAGTAGAAGCCACGACTATTTATTCCAGCGCTGGCTGGTCGTTCGGTGCGAGCACTAATTTCGCGGTACAGATAAACGCTGTGCAGCAAGCCAACGGTCGCTCCGAGTGCAGTGCCTATCCATAAGAATAAAGTCATCGTGGGGTCTCATTTTTGAGGATTGGCCTCGATTGGTCAATTCCCTTCTCGAGACTATATCAACATTCGAACCCTATCAATTGCCGCAACCCACGTCGTTCACGCTTTAGATTTTGAACGCCTAGCGCCATGCGCCGGCAACTTTCACTAAACGGCTGCTGAACTCACTTCGAAGCATAGTGAAAGTATCTTTATACTGACTCTGTCTACGCGCCATACAGTCCGATAAACTCGTCGGCCACCGAAGTTGCTTTTGCCTTATGGTTACGTTGTGCCGCTGTAACCCCGTAGATTCGCGCCAGCACTTCGCGATGTAGCAACGTGCCGAAGAACATGTCCACCGCGAGCGATGGATTAGCGATTTTAAGATTCTCTTCCATCACGCGATGCTCAAGAAACGTTTTGAAGTTCGTGTAGCTGAGACCTGGACCGTGATCATAGAACGCCTTGCCTAAGGCGGGAAACTGGTCGACTTCGGCTGCAACGATGCGGATCAGTCGGATGTAACGATCGGATAGCACAACGTCGAGGTGCTGTACGGCGATTTCAACGAGCGCGTCGCGTAGCGAGAGCGAAGAAAGAATTTGCGAATCGGAGAACGCGACGGTTGCCTCGAGCAGCTCATCGACGACTGCCGTGAACAGCCCGGCCTTGTCGCCAAAATGCGTGTAAATCGTGGTTTTAGATCCACCCACCAAGCGCAAGAGTTCCGACATGCTAGTGCCGCTAAATCCTCGCTCCAGGAAAAGCGTCGTCGCTGCCTCGAGTATCGCCTGACGTTTCGGGTTTACAGTTCGCGAAGCTGGCATATTTAGGATCGAATCAATCGACAAGTTCCCCGACACAGAAATGTGCCATATGACGCTCGGCCATTTTGCTGTGAAAGTCGCCGAATTCTCCTGTGGCATCTTTTCCGGCGTGCATTCTAGCGACGAACGGCCCACCAGGATGATGATCCTTCCATTCACTGATATCGTAAACTTTGCCGCGAATGATCACCCAGCAGTCTTCGAACGAATTGTGCTCGGCGACCTCGTCTCGCGTCACTTGACGATCGCCTGGTAACGGCGTGTCCGGAACCCAAAGATTACCCATCACTTCGCGGCGTGCTTCCATTGCATCGTTGCGCGAACGGAAGTCCCAGGGGCCGAGTTTTTTTAACGGCAACTTGTCACCTATCGAACGCGCATCGAACGCGTAAATCCAAGAATCGTCGTCGCCCGCGCGTTGCTCATGATCGAATACCGGATAGTCCCTTTCATTTAACGCTTTCAGGATCTGCTTGCGCTGCGGCGAGTCTTCGGGCTCCAGATGTTTAAATAAAAATTTAGATGCGAATTGGAACCGGGTCGCGCGAAAGTGACGCACCCGCTCGTAGTGTAATAGCGCGCTATAGACATCAGTCTTATGTAGGCTAAAGCAACTGCTTAGCGCAGCGCCGTCTTCAAATGCTTGCGCTGCGCCTTGACCGAACGTCGGTAACATGGAGTGAGCCGCGTCTCCGAGCAAACAGATCCGACCATTCTGCCAATACTCGAATGCGTCGCGGTCATACAATCCCCACTTGGTCGGGTTCTCAACGGCAGATGCTAGCGCGAGAATGTCGTCTTTGCGTGGATCGTTGGCGAATGCTTTCGCCATATTCGTTTTTATCTCATCGTGCTCAACCGGGAACCAGTCTCCCTCGTCGGTCTCGAATTCTGCAGAGTCCGGTTCGTAATACGCTAACCAGACATTCAGTAGTTCACCACCACGCACCCAGTAAGTAATTGCGTAGCCCTTAACGTTCTTGCGCGCATCCATACTAAACGAGTCAATCGGATTGTTGTCCATTGGACTGCCGTTTTCCTTTAACAGTCCTTTCACTTTTTCCCGCGGTACGAGACCGCGAAAACACGTCACTTCGGTCCAGCGCGGCGGTGGCGCATCTGGCCACAGCAGTTGCAAGGTTTTGGAATTGATGCCATCAGCGCCGATGATTAAATCTCCTTCAGCCGTAGTGCCATCTAAGAATGTCGCGATTGCTGAGGAGTCTGATTGTTCTAGCCCCGATAAGCGTTTTCCCATGTGCACTTCTATCGGACACTCAACACCTGAGTCAGGACTAAATTCATGGACCCGTTTGTACAAGCACATCAGCAGATCGAGCCGGTGCATATGATGGAACCCAGCGCCATCGCCGAGCGCTGTGTCGTGATCGAGCGGAAGTGTTGAAACACTGCCGTCCGGCATAATGCCTCGCGTACATTCCAATATTGCCGCGCGGCCGCCATCGATCGCCCCATGCGCGCCTTTCGGATCGCCACCATCGAGATCAACCCCGAGCCATTTGCACAGACGTGCACCATTAGGCGGGATGTTTAGTCCCGCACCAGCAGTGCTGGGCTCCCTTGTTTGTTCATAGACACTGATTGATTTGAACTGGCCGGATTCGCGCAGCGCCAGCGCCGAAAATAACCCGCCCATTCCTCCACCGACGATGACTGCATGCATGATATTGTCCTCCGAGGATACCGAGCTTAGCGACTCGTTCTGCCGCGATTTCCGGTTCCGTTGCTAGATGAATGATACCGTACAGTACGGTATCATTCAGGTTCGATCACCGCAAGCAGATTTCGACCACAATGGGATACCGAACGTTGAGATCGTGCCGCGCAAGGATGTCGAAGTCAGATTGGATGACTTTCGTTAAGCAACGACTGCGAACTGCATAACGTTGATCGCAAGATTGCTTTAGATCGACAGTGCTATTCGCGATCTTCGAAGACAGCGACTGCGCGCGTCGCTTTGCTACCCGGCGCACCACATCGCGTTGCGAGAACGAAACACGAAATCAGAAAACACGCTGTCCAACTAGCAAAGAAAATTAACCCCAATCCTTTTTCGAGAAACAAAGGCATCTGTATATCTGCCTTGCCCTTGCTAAGAACTGAATTGCTGAAAGAAGGCAGCGAGCTTGGCCCAGGCGAGGGCGGTGCTGAAGACGAGCGCGATCAAGTACCAGCGCATCGGCACCTGGCGGCATTTATTTAGATCGGCACTCATTGCGCTCCTCGTGCGTTGGAACGACGGGTATTAATTTTCTATTATTCGATTTCATCTTTGAGTCGGTTCGGACGCTTGGTTGCGTCTCAACTAACGCATTACTTTCCGTGAAAGATTGGCGCACGCTTTTCCATAAAGGCGGAGACCGCTTCGCGATGATCCTCAGTTTGTGCACAACGCAGTAAATGTTCTGCTTCGGTGTCGAGATAAGTACCGAGATCGGTGTCGAACGCGCGATTGATGTGTTCTTTCATATAGCCGATGGCGACCGGCGGCCCACTTGCAATGTCGCTGGCAAGATTGCGAACTGCCGATTCATAGTCATCGTCGTCAACGACGTGATTGATGATGCCAAGGGAATGCGCCTCGGTTGCGGGGATTCGACGACTCGTAAAGCAAAGCTCTTTTGCGACGGAAGGTCCAACGAGTTGGCTAAGAAACCAACTCGCGCCGTAATCGCCGGATAGCCCAATATTGGCGTATCCGGTGGTGATAAACGCGGACGATTTTGCGATACGCAGATCGCACGCCAGCGCGATCGACAAGCCGGCGCCGGCAGCTGCTCCGGGCAGCGCCGCTATAGTCGGGGTTTTCAGTTCATAGAGGCGTAACGTTAAAGTACGTTGCTTATGCTGCAAATCCCGGATCTTATCTTCGTAGGACCGTTCATCGGGCTTCGCCAACGCACCGCCACCCATTTGCGACACATCACCGCCCGCGCAAAACGCCTTACCGGCGCCCGTTAATACGATGCAACGTACGTCTCGGTCGGATTCTAGGCGCAATAGAATCGCGCGAAGTGCCGGCGTTAATTTATCGGATAGGGCGTTACGCTTTTCTGGACGGTTCAGTGTGACGGTAGCTACCGAACCATCGGTTGAACATAACAACTCGTCTGTTCCGGTGTGGATTGCGACCATGTCCGATCAACCGTACTACTAAATCCGTTTTTATTCGCCGTTCTGTACAGCAAGCGAATTGGCAAAATCTTCCAAGCTTACGTCGAGCCGCGTGCTGAGGTCGTCGTTTAAAATACTGTAAATGGGATCTGCGCCACAACGAATGTTCTGATAAATGACTCCGCCGTCCGGACCGCCACCTTCGATGTGCACTTCCTTCTGGTTGGATATTCCAAACTCGCCGGCCCGTCGAACTTTGTGAGTTTCCGCTCCTTGCGCATCTTTTTCCCAAATGTGCTGCTCACCTTGTAAAACGAGCGTCGAGCTTGGCTGGTGGTGTGCGTGATAAAAACATTTTTCATTCGCGTCGAACTGGAACATGAGATCGATCACGCGATTTTCGACATCGACGTTGAGCAAGTGATAACGAAACCCCGTATATGAACCAAACGATTGCCAATTGACGTTTTGCGGGTCGATGTCTAAATGCTCTTGGGCTGCGCTCATTAGAATCTCCTTGTTTTGAAGCTGATTTCGTCGGTACCGTTCAGTCGAGGATAACGGATTTAATCGTCGATTTCACGCCGCAACATCGTTGTAAAGCGTGTCTCAGGTCGATGTTCAGAAGGTTTGCTGGTTGACCAGTTGACTGGGCAAAAATCTCGAAAATGGCTCCAGCGAAAGCTCTTCCGACTAGATTGCACCTCCTTGCGCGATACCGGGTTGCTGGAACACCTACGCTTGAGGTGCAGTAAAAGCCGCATTATTAAAGAAGCTCGAAGCGTAACGAACGCGGATTCGATCAACTCGAGGTGCATATGAATTAGGGACACTGTTATAATCCTGCGCCGCCAAAAATAATTAATTCAGCCAACAAAAGGTTTTCGCTATGAAATTACTCCTGAGCTCTGCCGCCCTAGTGTTCTTACTCGTCGGATGTGGGGGTGCGCCCGAAGCGCCTCCGGGTGCTGAATACCTCGGTGTGTGGCAATGCACGGCGACAGACAAGGGTGACGTTACCGTTGAAATTCGAGCCCACGAGACAGATTTTATGGTGATCGACAAGGGCCCCGAAGTTGACATGTCGAGAAAAGTAAACCTGGAAGCAGATGGCAAGCTTTTTTTCAAAATGGGTGGCATCACCTACACGATTAATGACGACGGTACGTTGCAATGTGGTGGGCTTGGGTGTCCGTGTGGCAAGGATCCCTATAAGAAAGCGGGATAATATTTCGTTCAGAATCCCGTGCGCAGCCGCACTGATTTCAAGTGCGGCTGTGCACGCCCCTGCCGGACGGCGATCGACCTACGTGTTGTCGTAGGCAATCGCCAAAACGGTGATGTCGTCGGACTGTTCTGCGTCTTTTGAAAAAACTTCGACATCGTTGAATAATTCGTTGACGATTTCTGCCGAACTCACCGAATTACCGTTTGAGAGAAAATTCGTTAACCGTTGTTCGCCGTAAAAATTGCGTCCAGTATCACGCGCCTCAGTGATACCGTCGGTGTACAGTACAAGCCGATCGCCTCGCTCCAATGTCGCGTAGGCAGCGGTATACTCATTGTCCGCAAGGACGCCACTGATCAACCCTTGTGAGGCGTCGACGGCGACAAAGGGTTCGGTGCTCCGTGAAATTAACATCGGTGGATGTCCGGCATTAACGTATTCGACGGTTCCGTCGTTCAGGTCAATTCGCAAGACGATTACGCTCACAAACATGTGCGAAATATTCGAATCGCACAACGCTCGATTAAATTTCTCGATGCATTTCGCCAACGGGTCTTTTTTGGCGATTTCGGCGCGGAGTAGAGTCATCGTTCGGACCATAAATAGCGCTGCTGGCATACCTTTACCCGACACGTCACCAACCGCGACGCAGATGCGTCGATCGTCGAGGCGAAAGGCATCATAGAAATCACCACCAACGGATTTCACCACGTCCATCCGAGCGTAAATATCTAGGTTCTGGATTTCCTCCAGCAGCACCGGCCCGAGAGGTAGTATGCCGGTTTGGATTTCGTAAGCTGCGAGTAAATCTTTTTGTAATTGTTCCAGACGGAATTCTTTTTCCACGGCACGTAATGTCGCATCGTTACGTTTTCGCATTCGTTCCGCGAGGACTCTGGTCAAATTTCGAACCACGGTCGGGTTCGTTGCAATTTTCGACCAAAAGATGCTGCCATGTACGGCGATAACGGAACTTGGTTCAGTCGCGATCACAAATGCTGAGGTCGGTAGACCATCAATTATCGACATTTCGCCAATGCATTCACCCACTGCAATCGAGTCCACGGGCGGCGAATCGACCGACTGCAAGCGAACGTCGAGGCGGCCTTCTAAGAGAAAATATAGATGGTGGTTCGCTTGCCCAGGCTCTAGCAGTGCCTCGCCGAGCGCTAAATCACGGCGTGGGCAGCGCTCAAGAATATGTTCGACCTTCGCATAATCCAAACCACGGCAAAGATCGAGTTCGGAGATATATCCATGACGTCGTCGCACAGCATCACCGCGACGTTCGCTTGCCGGCGGGTCGGATAGCGTTTCTGGGGCGTCGCTGCCAAGGCGTCGGTCTGGCCCACGGTTGCTGTGAGACATAGCTAGTTTATAAAGTATTTGCTGGTGACATCGGGTGTGCTCATCTGAGGATAAGCTTTTGGAGCCCGAGTAGGTAATTGCGTGAAGAAGATTGACAAAAATGCCGATTTCATCGCCGAGCAGGGCTTACATAGCCTATACATAATTTAATCTTAATATAGGATACCGCGCCAGTCGATGTGGGGCGGCAATGGCCGATTTATTGTGACATTTTTCGCCCGGAATATTCTCGACATAGCAGCGTCTTGCGGACACCCCAGTGTAGCCGCTCGCGATTTTCTAGGCTAGGCTGCAGATCCATTCCGCGAGTAGAGCAATTAAGCGACGTCCGATGGCTCGCTGCTGATCGATAAGCCGATCTGGTGCACGCAACAGCACATCATAAGGAGTCGCACAGGGGATAATTCAGAGGTCCGATTTGATGATAGAAAGCGCTAAGAAAATCCTACCGACCACCGTAATTGGCAGCTATCCCCAACCACAGTGGCTTGTCGACCAAGACATACTTCGAGAAAAGCTCGTGCCCCGGGTTCGAGCGCATGAAATTTGGCGGATCGACGATCAGTTTCTCGAAGAGGCGCATAACGATGCGACTTTGGTCGCGATTCGAGACCAGGAACGGGCCGGAGTCGACTGTATTACCGATGGTGAGATGCGTCGTGAAAGTTACTCCAATCGCTTCGCGACTTCTTTGGACGGACTCGACCTCAACGATCCATTTATTCGCAAAACTCAAGGCTTTGAAATACCAATGCCGCGCGTCGTTGGTCCAGTGAGGCGTGTGGGTCCGGTTGAGATAAACGACCTGCGATTTTTAAAAGCGAATACGCAGCTTGAATCGAAGATCACCTTGCCCGGTCCGTTTACGCTGAGCAAGCAAGCAAGCGACGAATATTACGGCGATCCCGAAGCCTTAGCGATGGCGTACGCGGAAGCGGTAAACGCCGAGGCGCTCGATCTGCAAGCGGCAGGGGCGGACGTAATTCAGCTAGACGAGCCCTGGCTAAGAGAGGACCCGGACGGCGCGAATCGTTACGGTATTAAAGTAATTAATCGCGCCTTGGAAGGGATCACTACGACCACTGCAATCCATTTGTGTTTTGGTTATGGGTTTGTCGTTTCGGCAGACAAGCCGAAGGCGTACGCGTTCTTGTCTCAATTAGCTGATTGCAATGTTGATCAAATATCTATCGAAGCAGCCCAACCGCATTTGGACCTTGGCGTGTTTAGCGATTTGTCGAACAAGGCGATCGTGCTCGGTATTGTCGATTTATCAACGAACGAAGTCGAATCCATTGACACCTTGGCAGACCGGATTCGCCGGGCATTACCGTTTATCGAGCCCGATCGACTCATACCTGCGCCGGATTGTGGAATGAAATATTTAAGCCGTGAAGCGGCTTTCGGTAAACTCACTGCGATGGTTGCAGCGGCTGAAAAAGTTCGCTTGGAAATTGCTTAAGCGTCGCTTAGGTCGAACGTCGAACGCCGTTCGGCTGGCATTGCTTGGCACTGCGAGTATTTGTACTCGTGTGAATCAGACTATCAGGCCAGGGGCGCGGGCCGACAAACCGTCCTCGCGCCCTTTCGAGATATGGCCTTAGCGGCTTTTTAAGTCAGTGTAGTCACGCTCAGTGTGGCCCGAATATACTTGGCGTGGGCGGCCGATACGCTGGCTCGGGTCTTCGATCATTTCCATCCATTGCGCGACCCAACCCGTCGTACGTGCGAGCGCGAAAAGGGCGGTGAACATCGTGGTCGGGAAGCCGATCGCTTTTAATGTGATACCCGAATAAAAATCGATGTTCGGATAAAGTTTTTTCTCGATGAAATACTCATCCGACAAAGCAATCCTTTCGAGTTCCATTGCTACGTCGAGCATCGGATCGTCGGTTATACCCAGCTCTTTGAGCACTTCATGACACGTTTGTTGCATCACTCGTGCGCGCGGATCGTAGTTTTTATACACGCGGTGGCCGAAGCCCATTAGGCGGAAGGGGTCGTCTTTATCTTTTGCCCGCGCAACGTATTCGGGGATCTTATCGACGCTACCAATTTCTGACAGCATGTTGAGCGCTGCCTCGTTAGCACCGCCGTGGGCCGGTCCCCAAAGACACGCTATTCCCGCAGCAACGCAAGCGAACGGATTGGCGCCAGATGAACTAGCGAGCCTAACCGTTGAGGTTGAGGCATTTTGCTCGTGGTCCGCGTGCAAGATGAAAATCCGGTCCATCGCGCGCGCGATCACGGGATTGACTTTATATTCTTCCGTCGGAACAGCAAAACACATGTGCAAGAAGTCTGCTGTGTAGTCGAGGTCGTTACGCGGATAGACAAACGGTTGGCCGATCGAATACTTGTATGCCATCGCGGCGATTGTCGGCATTTTCGCGATCAGCCGACGGCTGGCGACGAGGCGTTGATAGGCATCGTTAACATCGGTGGAATCATGATAGAAAGCCGATAAGGCGCCGACAACTCCGCACATGATCGCCATTGGGTGAGCGTCCCGGCGAAAGCCGGAGAAGAATTTCAGCAATTGTTCGTGCACCATAGTGTGATGCGTGATTGCGTGGCTGAACTCTTCGAATTCCGTTGTGCTGGGTAGCTCGCCGGTGAGAAGCAGATAGGCCGTTTCGACAAAGTTGCTACGTTCGGCGAGTTGACCGATTGGGTAGCCACGATAGAGCAAGATGCCCGCATCGCCGTCGATGTAGGTAATTTTC
>CAWLAW010000046.1:0-10750 GCA_963854885.1 Gammaproteobacteria bacterium
ACCGGGGTCGTATATTTCGACGCCGATGGGAACGAGCAACGGCAGCTCGCTCGCATCGTGTGCCTGGCCGGCAACGCGATCGAAACACCACGCCTTCTACTGTTGTCCGAATCCAGTCAGTTTCCGGACGGTCTAGCGAATTCTTCCGGCGAACTCGGCTGTAACTATCAACGGCATACCTCAGGGAGCGTTTTCGCGACGTTCGACGAGCCCATTCATATGTATCGAGGCACCTCCATGGCCGGCATCGTCAGCGAAGAATCCAATCACGAACCGCGCCGCGGTTTCGCTGGCGGCTACCAACTTCAAACGCTCGGCTTTGGCTTACCGTTAACCGCCGCCTTTATTGATCCCGGTGGTTGGGGCCGCGGCGTCACAAGCGCCTTGGACGACTATGCGAATATGGCTGGCTTATGGATCGTTGGCGAAGACTTACCGCAAACGAGTAACCGAATAACCCTGAATCGTGACGAAACCGATCAATCGGGATTACCGGTCGCCAATGTTCACTACGACGACCATCGAAACGATATCGCAATGCGTACTCACGGATTTCGTCAAGGGCGAGCGTTATATGAATCGATCGGTGCGAAAAACGTCTACGAAGCGCCGCCCTTCCCGTCGTCACACAACATGGGAACGTGTCGAATGAGCGAAGACCAATATTACGGGGTGGTAAATAAATGGGGTCAGACGCACGACATTCCAAACCTGTTTATTTCCGACGGTAGCCAGTTCACGACCAGCGGCGCTGGAAATCCGACCTTAACGATCGTCGCATTAGCGATCCGGCAAGCGGATTGGATTGCCCTGGAAATGGGTCGCCGCTCGATTTGAACCGCGACTAAATTGTATAGCGATGCCCAGCTTGAGCGCAGCCGGCTGGTGCCGTTATCCTGACATCGATTGAGAGCACAAAGAGCAAGAGCCATGCACCAACTAGAATTCTATTTCGACTGTTCCAGTCCCTGGACGTACCTCGCGTTTGAACGTGTTTTAACGATGCTCGATCCGGCGCAGGTCGAAATATTGTGGAAGCCGATCCTCGTTGGCGGCGTATTCAATGCAGTAAATCCGGCGATATACGACGTGCGCGCCAATCCCGTACCCGCCAAAGCAAGTTACGCGCGCAAAGACTTACAAGATTGGGCAAAATTCGTCGGCATCGACATCGGTCAGCCGCCAGTATTTCCTGTCAACAGCGTCAAAGCCATGCGCGGAGCGTTTTTCGCGTTAGATAACGACTTACTTATACCTTATGCGAAAGCGGTTTTTAAACGTTATTGGACGGATTTGGCGGACATTTCGCAAGCGGACGAATTGCGCGCAATTGTGGATTCCGTCGGGCTCGATGAGCAGGCGTTCTTCTCTGCCATTGCGTCGCAAGACTACAAAGATCGGCTACGCGATACCACAGACGAACTCATGCGCCGTGGCGGCTTTGGATCGCCAACGCTGTATCTCGATGGAGATGACATGTACTTTGGCAACGACCGCTTAGAACTCATCGCTGCGCAGCTAGACTAGATTTCCGCCACCGGGTAGGACACTGCGACGATGACGTAGGTTTGTTCCCCGCGCGCGGTATTCAACGAGACTTCATCATCCACGCCGTGCTTCATTAACGCCTTAGCCAACGGCGCATCGACGCTGATCCAGCCGCGCTCCCCATCGATCTCGTCAGCTCCAACTATGCGGTAAAGGTGGGCCTCACCTGACTCCATTTCGAGCTCTACCTCGGCGCCAAAAAATACCCGCGACGGATCCGAGGGTATCGTCGTCACGACGTTTAGTTCCGGCATGCGGCGCTGCAAATAACGGATCCGACGATCGATTTCGCCGAGCTCTTTTTTTCGATAAATATACTCGGCGTTTTCCGATCGATCGCCTTCTGCCGCAGCAGCAGCAAGGTGTTTAACCACCTGACGACGTCGCTTCCAAATATCAACAGTCTCTTGCTCGAGATTCTCGAAACCTTGAGCCGTGATGTAAGGGGAGGCCTTTTTACCTGGTGCTCGCCATCTGCCCATCAGATTGGATTATCCACCGGGGAGCGGGCAAAACCCTTGCGACTGAACTTTCAGTGGTGCGTTGAACAGACTGCGGAAATTCTCCATCGCGATCCCGGCAGTGAGTTCGACGATTTCCGCTTCGCTAAACTGGTTAGATAGCTTGGCGAATAACTCGTCGTCAACTTCCTCGCCAGTAATCGTCATTTTCTCGCCATACTCGAGCGCCAACCGCTCGACGTCGGTGTACACATCACTATCTCGCCATTGCGGTAAAGCGGCAACTTTTGCTTGGCCGTTTTCGGATTCGATCGCACGGAACGAATTGATGTCGACTCAAAATGGGCAACCGTTGAGCGCCGCGACGCGTGCGTAGACGAGCGCGAGTAAGGTCGGCGGTAACAAGCCCGAGTGATCAATCGAGGCGTAGAGTTTCTTCGCCGCTTGAAGGATCGGTGGACAATGCGCCAGTACTCGGGTCGGGTGCAACACGTCGCCGAATAATTCGCGCTCCGACGCTAGTTCGTCTCCGAGTATCGCATCCCCACCATCGTCCAAAATTTCACTCACTCTTGGCATATCAGACTCCCCTTCAGACCATGATTCGAGGCGCTAAGCTTACCGATAGAGTCGGCCACGCGCGAGTCACGAAATGATTTGACGGAAATCGATAGATCCGAATAGATGCAATCCTAGATGGAAGATTCCTTAGGTTAGAATAGCGCTTTGTCAATTATCCAATTAGTCTCTCGAGGTGTTCCGAATGTCGGACCAACGCTACAAAGTTGCTGTCGTACAAGCCGCTCGCGGGTTCGTGAACCTGCAAGCGACCCTAGACAAGGGCATTGCTTTGATCGATGAACCAACAACCGAGACTGCCCCATGATTGACTTATATTCATGGCAAACGTCTAACGGACGCAAAGTATCGATCGCTCTTGAGGAAATGGAACTCCCGTATAACGTCCATCCAATCAACATCGGCGCTGACGACCAATTCACCGATGCCTTTACAGCATTGAATCCCAATCAAAAAATCCCCGCGATTACGGATTCAGATGGCCCGGATGGTGCACCGATAACGGTTTTCGAATCGGGCGCTATTTTGCTTTATCTCGCGCGAAAATGCGGACGATTCCTGCCGCGAGATGCGCGTGGCGAGATCGAAACCTTGCAGTGGTTAATGTTGCAAATGGGCGGTATCGGACCGATATTTGGGCAAGTGCACCATTTCAAACGAGCGGCTAAAGAGCCGGTCCCCTACGCCCTTGAACGTTATGGCAAAGAATGCCTGCGCCTTTACGAGGTGTTAGACAAACGGCTCGCCGATCGACAATACATTGCCGCGGGCGAATACTCGATTGCCGATATAGCAATCTTTCCGTGGGTCGCTCGTTACGACTGGCAAGAGGTCGATTTGCAATGGTTCGAAAACGTAAAACGTTGGTACGAACTCATTGAGCAACGTCCCGCGGTGCAGCGCGGCCTCATCGTTCCTCGGAGACCGTAGTTAAACCAATGAGTGAATTTTGGAGCGCAATTGTCACCGAGCTCACGCCTTATGTTCCGGGCGAGCAGCCAAATGATCCGAACATTATTAAGCTGAACACGAATGAGAACCCCTACGGGCCCTCGCCTGCCGCCTTGGCGGCAATTCGTGCCGAGGCTCAGGATACCTTGCGCTTATACCCCGACCCTCAGGCGCTTGAACTCAAGCAAGCGCTTGCCGACGCACACGGACTTCAAACGGCTCAAGTGTTTGTCGGAAATGGTTCGGATGAGGTGCTTGCACACGTTTTTCGCGGATTACTAAAACACGATAAGCCGATCCTTTTCCCAGATATTAGTTATAGCTTTTATCCTGTTTATTGCGGGTTGTACGAGATACCGTTCGATGTCATCGCCTTGAATGAGAATTTCGAGATCGATCTCGTCGACTACCAGCGCGGCAATGGCGGGATCATATTTCCCAACCCCAATGCACCGACCGGTTTATCCGTCACTCGCGAGGCGCTTGAAGATCTGCTGAAACAAAACCGCGCCTCGGTGGTGGTCGTCGACGAAGCGTATAGCGCCTTCGCCGAGGATTCGTTCGTTGATCTTATCGATCGCTACGAAAATCTTTTGATCGTGCAAACGTTGTCCAAATCCCATGCGTTGGCCGGGCTTCGGGTTGGCTTTGCTTTTGCGAATCCGATCTTGATTGAGGCGCTGGAGCGGATCAAAAACAGTTTTAATTCCTACCCGCTCGATCGGCTCGCAATTGCGGGCGCGATCGCAGCCATCGAGGACCAGGATTATTTCGCGCGCATTCGCGACCGGGTCATCGAAACCCGAACTCGGGCGATTGAGGCGCTAAGTGATTTAGATTTTGCCGTATTACCCTCACAAACAAACTTTATTTTCGTCACGCACCCACGATCTGGCGCAGCGGAAATCGCCCACGCGCTCCGCGAACGTTCGATCGTTGTGCGACATTTCAATCATCCACGCACAGAAAATTACCTACGCATTACGATCGGTACAGATCGAGAAATTGATGCGCTGATCTTTGCGCTAAAAGAAATTTTGCCGTCTTAAACGACCGCGCAGGCCGAAGCCTGCGTGGTTAATTCTTGCACCAAGGCAAAAGCGACATAACGCCCCGCCCGGTTGGATCAGTTCATCTTAAGCAGCAGCCGCTTTCCCCCAACTGCGTAATTCTGGAATGACCTTTTCGGCGATAAGACGTTGCGAGTTTTCGGCATCTTTAAATGGCATGCCAGCGGCACGGAAACCAAACAATACATCGAAGTCACCAATCACGCTGCGCGTGTTGGAGAGCTTCTCGAGCATTTGGTCCGGCGTGCCCCATGGCTGCGCATCGACATAAGCGTTGGCCATGCCTTCAAGACCGACCTCGCGAAGCATATCGACCGCTTCTCCATAGGTCTCATAACCCTTCGCCTTTTTGAAGTGATCGCCCATCAGTTCGTAGTGGTGCATCACTGTTAGTAGATACCCAGCGATGTGTTTACGCGCAAGTTCTTCTGCGCGGCCCGCATCTTCATGGCAAACCGTAATGCCGGCCATTAGTGGCGGCGGGGCGGGTTCGTTGTGGAGCTTTTGATACAGCTCTCGATACGGCACAAAGTCCGCGTTTTGTTCTTCGACGGGTTTTTGCACGAAGACCATCATTTGCGCGCGGTTAGTTGCACATGCCAAGGCAGAATCGGGCGACGAAGCAACTTGGGTTACACGACCTTTAAACGTGCGCGTTGGTGCTGGGCGAATTTTAGCGAGCGGTTGTTTGTAATATTTCCCGTCGCCCTGCATCACCCCAGTTTCGAGTGCATTTAGGATCATCGGCGCAGCTTCGTCGAATCGGTCTCGCGAACTATCCATATCGATACCGAACTGGTCGTATTCGCGTTTCGATAGTCCGCGCCCCATGCCAAATATAACCCGCCCACCAGACAACTCGTCCAGCAAGGCAATTTTTTCCGCCACTCGCAACGGCGTGTTCCACGGCACGATAACCGCGCCTGTCGCGAGTTTTAAGGTTTTAGTCAATGCCGCGATGTGTGATAAATAGACAACGTTATCTGGGCAAAAAGAGTAATCCTCAAAATGATGTTCGACGCACCAATGAGAGTCGTAACCTTGCGCTTCTAACTGGGATGCGAGTTTGAGTTCTTCTTGGTAGACCTGGCTGTCCGTCACACTGTCGTCATAGGATTGGCGCTGAAAGAGCGCAAGGGTACCGATTTGCATAATTTTTTCTCCGGAATTTATGATCTGAACGATCCGCAGCCTAAGCATCCGCGAGGGCGTTCCCTGAAGTCTACGCCGGGAACACGTAGAGGCCAACTATTCGTCCTTAGGTGTGGGAAACAACACGGCAGCGAAACGTGGTAGAACTATGGCGATGCACGAGCGATACCGCTAAATTATTGTGCCAACAATCGAGGCCTACTTCTTATGAGCGAACTCGCCCCCGTCAGTCACCTCTTCGCCGAGCTCTCGGGGCTTCGAATGCACTACGTTACGGCGGGTGAAGGTGCGCCAGTCGTCTTGCTGCACGGCTGGCCACAAACGTGGTACGAATGGCGCGACGTCATTCGGCATCTCGCTCCGCATTACCAGATCGTCGCACCTGACTTACGTGGACTTGGCGATAGCTCCCGGCCAGATTCCGGTTACGATACCCAGACGTTAGCCGCAGACGTCTGGGAACTGGCCAACGACGTACTTGGATTCGAGCATTTTTTTCTCGTTGGTCATGACTGGGGTGGTCCTGTGAGCTACGCGTTAGCGGCAGCCCACCCGCAAGCTGTAACGAAACTCGCGATCCTAGACGTCGCCATCCCAGGTGACGGCGGGGCTAATATTTCCCAAGGCGGGAAACGTTGGCATCACGCGTTTCATCAGACACGTGAATTGCCAGAGGCACTGATCGCAGGGCGGGAAGCTATTTATCTCGGATGGTTTTATCAAAATTATGGAGCGCGCCCGGATGCGATCACCGCTGATGCCGTGAAAGAATACCTGCGGACGTACTCGCAAGCAGATGCCCTGCGCGCGGGTTTCAACTACTACCGAAATATACCTACCGACATTGCGCAGAATGAAGCGCTGGTAGCGAAATTTAAACTGCCGATGCCGGTGCTGGCACTCGGTGGTGCCGAAGGTTGGGGCCGAGGTGAAGAAGTGTTGGATTCGTGCAAACGCGTCGCGCTAAATGTCCGCGGTGGGATTATCGAAAATGCAGGTCATTGGATCCCCGAGGAACAGCCGGAGATACTATCCGAGCAATTGCTAGAATTCTTTCGTGAATAATATTCGCGCACAATAATTGCGAATCGTCTACGCCGCTATAGTGCGCCGTAGTATTCCGCCATACGCCGGCGCATGCGCGGGTCCGGCAACTCACCGGTCATCGCGCCCATATTCTGCATCATGTGATCGATCCGAGAAGTCGCCGGAATCGCACACGTCACGGCGCGATGCGAAACAATAAATTTAAGAAAGAATTGCGCCCAATTTTGCGCACCAAACTCGGCGGCCCATGACGGCAACGGTAAATTGCGAACTCGATCGAACACCAGACTTCGCCGAAACGGCCGATTAACAATCACGGCGATGCCACGCTCCAAGGCCATCGGAAGCAGCCGTTGTTCTGCTTCTCGGTCGATGATGTTGTAGGTGAATTGGACGAAATCGACGACCCCCTTGCCCATTAACATTTCTAGTTTTTCGTGGCGCTCGCCATGCGACGTCGTTGCCCCAATATAGCGAACCTGTCCCGTTGCCTTCCACTCCGCCAGCGTTTCCAAGTGCGTATCTGCGTCAACTAAATTATGGACTTGAAGCAGGTCGCAAGTATTCAGTCCCCACAGGCGTGCCGATTTTTTCATTTGGCGTTCACCAAGCCATTTGCCGCGCGTCCAGACTTTCGTTGCGGAAAACAACTCAGCTGGTTGTTCTAAGGCTGCCAGGCAATGCCCCAATGTTTGTTGGGAGGTTCCGTACATCGGCGAAGAATCGATCAACTCTCCGCCTAAATTAAAAAAATGTCGTAGTACCTCGACTCGAATGGCCAGTGCATGAGGATCATTAGCACAATCGAATGTGAGCCAGGAGCCCATTCCGACAACCGAAATCTGCCGTCCGCTAGAAGGAATCGTGCGCGTGATAATTCCGACCGGCGGGCTGTCTGCGAGTGCCGGCGCACAGACAGGCACACTTAAGGCAGCAATAGAGTGAAGGAAATCGCGACGGCGCCACATCACAGCATTCTAGCGCGGATGTTCGATTGATTTCACGCCTGTCGCGTCGCGAAATTATGCGCGGAAAGAAACCAGACGGCGATTGCCGTTTGCACTTATTATGCTCGATGAAGTGAGCGATGAATTGCTCATTCCATCGTTGCCTCGAACGGTAAATGGTTAATTTCGGCGCGATAACTCTAGGAGAGCTGATTGTATGAGTTGGTGGGGGAAACTAGTTGGAGGTGCGTTCGGTTTTATGCTTGGCGGGCCACTAGGCGCAATGCTCGGCGCGGCCGTCGGACATAACTTCGACAAAGGTCTCAACATAAGCACAGACGGCACGCCTTTCGGTCAGGGCCCAAACCAAGAGCGCATCCAGGGCGCTTTTTTTACTGCGACATTTTCAGTTATGGGTTATGTCGCAAAAGCCGATGGACGAGTGAGCGAAGACGAAATCGCGATCGCGCGATCGGTAATGCAGCAAATGTCGCTTGATCAGACCCAAGCGCGAGTCGCGATGGATCTGTTTAATCAAGGCAAGCAGGAGAATTTCGATCTCGATGGAGTAATTACGCAATTTAAGGCGGAGTGCCATCGTCGCCGGACTCTGCTGCAAATGTTTCTCGAAATTCTCCTTCATGCGGCGTACGCAGACGGTGTTATGCACCCTCAGGAAGCCAAAGTACTTAAAAGTATTAGCGATTCGCTTGGATTTTCAAACGCGCATTTCGAACAACTTGAGGCGATGGTCCGGTCGCAGCGATTTTTTGGCGGCGACGGTGATGCGGGTAGGCCACCTCCCGCCGAGCTACTCAGCGACGCGTATGCCTTGCTGGGTGTGAAAAAAACCAATTCGGATGCCGAAATTAAAAAAGCCTATCGACGCCTAATGAATCAACACCATCCCGACAAGCTGATAGCTAAGGGACTACCTGAAGAAATGATTAAGCTGGCAACGCAGAAAACCCAAGAAATAAAGGCGGCGCACGATCTAGTTAAAGCTGAACGCAAACAATGATCGCACACCTCCGAGATTAACGCCGAGTGGTGTTACGCCGACGCTTGACTTCGATCGGTTAGCCCTAGAGAATTCGCCGCCATGAGTGTCACGACCACTACCTCCTACCAACATCGCGTCTTGCTCGGGCTGCGTGCATTTGCGCTGTGCAAACGCTCACGCGCCGATTGGAAATCTAGCCCGACTTGATACGCTTCTAAAAAACTTAAGAATTCCAAAAGGCCGCAGCTGTAACTATCCTGCGGTTTTTTTTTGCCCGATCGAAACAAGGAACGAGTCACGTGATTACGAAAATTGCCTACATCAATGTCATTCTTATTTGGGCGACGACTCCATTGGCAATCAAGTGGAGTAGCGAAGGGGTCGGCTATCTGTTTGGCATCACGAGCCGGATGCTGCTCGGAATGATCGTCGCGTACTTAATCATTTTCGTCCTACGCTTGCGGATGCCATGGCATCGCCAGGCAGTCACAACTTATATTGCCGCGGGTCTAGGGATCTACACGACGATGGGCTCAATCTATTGGGGTGCGCAATTCATTCCCTCGGGGTGGGTTTCCGTCGTTTTCGGACTATCGCCAATCATTACCGGCCTCATGGCCGCCATCGTACTCAAAGAAGATGCTATTTCGCCGCACAAAATTCTGGGTATCTGCCTCGGATTCGCCGGATTAATCGTCGTATTCGGTCATGGCGCGGAGCTCGGTCCAGATTTTCTGCGCGGCATTATTGCGTGCGTTGTTGGCACATTCTTCCACGCCCTTAGTGCTGTTGCGGTGAAGCGTATTAATGCGAACGTCGGGGGGTTCTCTCTGACGGCTGGGGGTTTGAGTTTCACTGTGCCGCTGTTAATCGTTCATTGGGCAATTGCGGATGGAAATTTGCCGTCTGACATTCACGCGCGAGCCGGCTTGTCGATAATCTATCTTGGCGTCGTTTCATCGGCAATTGGATTCGCCCTGTACTACTACATATTAAAGCGCATGACCGTTTCGCGGGTCTCTTTAATCGCGTTGATGACGCCGATAATGGCGCTCTGCCTCGGCAATGTTTTCAACCACGAACCGTTAAGCGTGGAGATTTTCCTCGGCACCGCTTGTATCGTTGGCGGGCTGATAATTTATGAATTTGGCAGCACTTTATTACACAAGCTGTTGAGCACAAGCCTAGGCGGACGATTCGCGAAAGGCGCACGGTCGACGAACGACTAAAGCCCCGCTTCCCAGAGATGTCCAATCTAATCCGAGTCTCGATCGGCGGAATTATGCAGTTCCTCATCGCAACATCGAGCTGGGTTTTTCTGGTTAAAATTATCGCTGGATACGGCAGCTCTGCGGTGGCGGGGTATACCATTGCGATCCGGATTATCGATTTCGTTATTTTGCCTTCCTTGGGACTGAGTAACGCCGCGGCAACGCTAGTCGGCCAAAATCTCGGCGCGAACAAACCGCGACGTACAGAGCAATTCGTGTGGCGGGTCGGGGCCTATAACTTCGCTTTTCTAACCACCGTCGGAATCGCATTTATCCCCGGTCCTGGGACGCTTGTCGGTTTTTTTACCAGCGACACAGAGATCGCGAGAACTGCAGTGAGCTGTTTGCGCTGGCTAAGTTATGGTCTAGGCCTGTTCGCTATCGGGATCGTGCTGAATCAAGCATTCAACGGGGCGGGTGACACAATGACCCCGACTAAGATCAACTTCTTCGTATTCTGGCTTACTCAATTGCCGCTCGCGTATTGGTTGGCAAACCATGTCTTAAATAGTCCGGACGGCGTCTTTATTGCCATCCTGATCGGCGAATCGTTAATGACCTTGATTGCTTTTATCGTATTCCGACGAGGACATTGGAAATTCGTTAACGTTCAAAGTGCGAATCGTAACGCCGTAAATTAAATTATCCGATTTCGAGCTAAAGGAAGTGAACGCGGTTCAACTAGCGCTTCGGCGCCGGCCCACGGTATACAGTTGATTAT
>CAWLAW010000047.1:0-10712 GCA_963854885.1 Gammaproteobacteria bacterium
TATTCTTTCGAACTGGGCGCTGCCTTTTGGTCCGATGCGACGCATTGGGTGCAGGATGCGGTCTTTGTTGTAAACCCGTTCGGGATAGCGCTTCAGCTTCGAACACAATGCGCCTTTGGTGAACGGGTGGGAGGGATTGCCGTCGAACTTTACGGCACGGCCATCATCATCGACTGTAACGAGCCAGGAACAGGTATCAGGACAGTCGTGGGGGCATGCGCCATGTACGGTTTTCATTGGATTTCTCTTCGCCAAAATACGCTGGCCGGCCGGACAATCCGCATTGCCAGCGTGACATATGAACTCCAGAACGAGTCTCAGTTTGGCGATTCTGTGCGCCTCGCGCAAGACGCTTAGCTAACGCTTGCCGGTTTCTTTTGTCGCAATGATTTTGCGACGGAATATTCTGGAGAAATTGCTCTATGTGGACACGCGTTCACGCATGCATAGCAACGGATACACGCGTTCTCATCGATGAATAACGTGTTGTAGTAAAGTCCCGAAGAATGCGCCGGATTAACGGGATTAACTCGGGACACGTTTCCCGTTTTGTCGAATTCGAGCCCGGCCGTTTCGACAATGCAGTTGCTTACCGGCTTCACGAGCAAGCATTCGTCGCATAGCACGCATTTACGGTTGTCAATCACCGGTGCAGGAGAGCGCGCATCCTCGAAGGCGTCACAGAAAATTCGCTGCGAGGACAGCCCGGAATTAACTAGCATCGTGGTACCCGCTGCTATCATTGGCGGTGGACCGCAAAAAAACACCGACGTTTCGTTTGGCGCGAGTGCTTGCGAAATGATCAGATCATTGTTAACGGCGTCAGTTACGAATCTGCGCGAACCTTCCCAATCCGTGAGACTTGGTTCTTCGGACAATACTTGTACGAACTGGAAGCAGGCATCAGCGTGCCACTGTTTCGCGATCGCATCGATAACATCTTCGCAATACAGATCATTTGAGGTTCGCGCGCCGTAGTAAAAATAGCAGTCCCTACGAACTTGTTTCGTCGCAGCGAATTCGAGCAACGCAACGATTGCGCTTATACCGCTGCCACCGGCTACGCATAACATAGGATCTAAACTTTGGTCGAGTCCAAAGTTCCCCAGCGGTCCAGAAATTTCTACGGCAGCGCCGCTTCGATTGCCACTTGCTAGCCACGCGGAGACTTCACCGCCCACGACCTGACGAATATAGAACGTGAAATTACCTGGGCCTTCGCTGTTGGGATCGCGCGCGAATGAATACGGTCGGGGCCGTTGAATACCAGGGAATTTAATTGTCGCAAACTGTCCCGCGTGCGCGCGCATCGGGGTGCTGCCTGGCCGAAGGGCAACGACGAGCTCGTCTGTATCATGAGTGAGTCGGCGCTGTGATTGAATCACCGCCTGGTTTGTTACGACGTGTCGAACGCGGATGTCGGGTTTCGGTTCTGGTAGGTTTAACGGATCATGCATCGCCTTGCGCTCAGCCAAATAGTCCCGGGTGATCCGTTTCAGCGAGTGCGAACACATCTTCGTCGGAGTGTTGCTGATCCGGGTTGGCCGCGCGCCATTTGCGCAGATATCCGGCTTTTCCGCCCCATTCCTTCAGCAATGCTGCGTTGCACATTGCCTCATCGGCTTTCTCTAGCTCCGCCAGCGCCGAATAAAAAGACGGCGCGAAGCCGAAGTCACTTAAGGTTTCCGTGTTCAACGCATTCACGTTAACGCCGCCGGGGGTATTGCTGCCCTTAATTTGTTTTTGCGTACCGATCATGCCGGGAAGCAATCCGTCGATAATCACCGCGTATCCGAATGTCTCCCCGCGCTCGTTATACAAACGGCATAGATCGCCGTCTTCGATTGCGCGACTGCGAGCTTCTTTCGGGCTGATCTCAAACGTCGGCCTGGACTGCATCGCCTGCAATCGCTCGACTTGCTGAAAAGTGCTCCCAATGAAATAGTGCGACGCGCTACTAAGTACCTGCAACGGGTATTTAGAACGTTTTGGATCCTCTTGGCCTTCGAGTTCCGGGATGTAGACGGGTAACGGATCTTGGCCAAGTTCTTTAAGCGAATGGCTGTAGATTTGAATTTTCCCGTCCACCGTCGGCCAACCGTTTTTAAATACGTCTCGCGAAGGGCTGTCAAAATCCCCTTGTAACCAGCCGTTAGCTTTGAATTCTTCATAGGTGGTACCGGCGAGCAGGGGATCGCGTTCCGGGTCGAACAAGACATCACGAATAATCTCTTCATCGGTTTGGGTGAACGCATTATCGCTCGTTTCGATGAACCCCATTGCCCGGGCTAATCGCCTAAATAACTCCGAGTTTGAAACGCTTTCACCTAATGGCTCGATAACGGGTAAGTTCATTGCGTAGTGGAAGTAGCCGTAGACCGCGTTGAAGTCTGCGCGTTCTAACTGCGTGTCAGCCGGCAAAACGATATCCGCATAATCACAGGAATCTGTCCAAAACGTATCGTGGACGACCGTAAACAAATCGTCGCGCTGCAAGCCCTTGCGCATATTGATTGAATTCGGCGCGCAGTTCACGGGGTCAGCGCAATAAGCGAAAAAACATTTCACCGGCGGATCGAGTTGCTTATCGTCTTCGCCAATATTGTCGGCGAGTGCGCGTCCCATTTGGACCATGTTGATCAGTCGCTTACTAGCACGATCACCAAGGTCGTCGCGCATCAAGCTTTGTACCATACAGAGGTCGAATGATTCTTCGACCCGGCCAAATCCGGCGCCGCCGCATCGTTCGCGCCAGGCACCCGTAATGCTGGGTAGAATCAAAATTGCACGTGCCATTTGGTCCGAATTTTGATGTCGATTTAAGCCGTGACCGGCGCGAATTGTACTTTTCTTAGTCGATGCGTATAGCCGTGCGAGCCGTTGAATGTCTTCGACGGGGAGGCCAGTGATTCGAGCGACTTCTTCCGACGGGTATTCCGGCAGGCGCTGCTCGATTAACTCTTGCCAGCCGCTTGTGTACTCCTCGAGAAACGCCGGGTCGTGTAAACCTTCGTCGACGATGACCTTCATCATCCCCAGCGCTAGAGCGCCGTCCGTTCCCGGTCGCGGTTGCACGTGCCAATCAGCCATCCAGGTCGAGCGTGTTTCGCGCGGATCGATCACCACGATTTTGCAACCGCGCGCTTGCGCTTCACGAATAAAGGGTACGGCATGAACGCTAGTTGTCACGGGGTTAAAACCCCATAAAATTATTAGCTCGGCGTCTTCCGAGGCGATTCTAATGTCAGCATTACAATGTTGGCCATGGGTATGGACATTCGCCCAGTAAGCGGCGTGAACGCAAATCGATTTTTCGAGACGGCCGGCCTCAAGCTTATTCCAAAACCGGTTGTCCATCCCCTGGTAACCGATTTGACCCATGGTGCCGGCAAAGTTAAATGGTTGGATCGCTTCTGATCCGTAATCCTTCGTGATGCGTTTGAAATTGTTGCTAATCTCGGTGAGCGCTTCATCCCAACTAATCCGCTCGAAGCGCGCGCCTGGACCTTTCGGACCGACTCGCTTATGTGGGTAAAGCATGCGATTTTCGTTATAAACGAAATCGAGATAATGGTTGACTTTGTTGCACAAAAATCCGCGTGTAAGGGGGTGAGTCGGATCGCCTTGGATCTTGACCGCGCGTCCACTTGCGTCATCACGGGTGACGAGCATTGAGCACCCATCAGGGCAATCGTGAGGGCACATCACATGGTGGAGCGAATGCCCAGCGGGGACGTCTAGCTTAGTGCTTACGGTCATTGTCTAATCCGTTTAATTTCACGAACCGTTTGCCCGTCACCGTACTGACAATTTAGCGCTAATGCACGGCTGCCTGGACTTAACTGCGTTGTACCTGCCGAGCTATTGGTTTATTCGCGATGCGGGAGCTGTGGCGCTCGACATAGGACGCGCATATCGAATTGACTCTTTCTTCTAATTCAAACGCTAACTTTCTCGCGCGCATAATCAATTATGACGAGACACTCAATCGTCGACGACGCGTTGCGCCAACCTGGCAACGTAATCTAAGACGCGCTGGGCCTGGGCGGCATGTAAATTCTCGATTAATTGTCCATCTAACTCGGCGACGCCATCGCCACGTTTCTGTGCGTCGTTCCAGGTTTCCAATAGGCGCTTAGCGTGCATCACATCGCTTTCGGAATAACCAAATACTTGATTGGCAGGCTCGACCTGAGACGGATGAATGAGTGTTTTACCGTCGAATCCCATGTCTCGCCCCGCCTCGCATACCTGTATGAATGCTTGCTCGTTGCGAAAATCTAGATGCACCCCGTCGATGACAGCAACTCGCGCGGCTCGAGCAGCGACGACACAACGTTGTAGTGCGAAGCTGAGGTTCTCTCGCCCAGGGGTGTGGCGTGCGTGCAGCTCTTTCACCAAGTCACTTGTACCCAAAACGAGTGCGTTAATTCGGTGTGACGCAATAGCGATCGCTTCTACATTCAGAATACTTTGTGGGGTCTCAATCATTAACCACACAGGTATATTAGTACCGCCGACGCTGTCCAAATAACCGACAAGGTCGACCACCTGTGCGTCTGAGTCCACCTTGGGAAATAATATCGCTTCTGGCTTAAGGGGCACCGCCATAGCAATGTCATCCTCCGCCCATGGCGTATCGACTCCATTCACACGAATAACCCGCTCACGTAGACCATAGTCATGATCTCGAAATGCTTTCGCAACTTTCTCACGTGCGTTGGTTTTGCTGGCGGGTGCGACCGCGTCTTCGAGATCAAATATCAGGCAGTCACTAGGCAAGGTAGTCGCCTTTTCCAACGCGCGCGAGTTGAAGCCGGGTAGGTATAAAACGGAACGTCGTGGATGCTTGTCGAGTGTCGTCACGGGCAATTTTCCGAAACCAGTATTTTACCGCTTACGACGAGTAATTGTCGCGGCGCTTGCGTCGCGGTGGGGCCGGACTAACGAGCTACCATTCACGACGTTTCACGTTTAGTAAGTTGACGACAGCCGATTTGCTTCCCCGTCTCCGGTTGGCAGGATGGACTGCAAGGTGCTTAAAAGCATCTCGACTAGCGCGCGGTGGCCGACAGCCGTTAAGACGTGATGATAACGAAAATAAACCCGACTTGAGCGCTCTTCGGCCAACGTTCGAAACATCGACGTAGTCATGACGCATTGAATTTTCTGTGTGGCGCAAAATTGCTCAATAATCGGTGCTTCTGGAGTGTCGTAAATTCGCGCATCGAACTGATAGTCGGAGCGGCCACCCGACCATTCGTCATCGGCGACTTGGTGCGGTAAGGGAACATGAACCAAGACGAACGGTATTCCTTTCTCGTTGGCGATTCGGGCAAGCGCCGCGACATGTGCTAGTGACGTTTCGTGGAGACGTTCTAGCGATGCCGTTGACTCGCGTGCCGCCGCGAATATATCTCGCTCGGGATCACCGAGTGGGTAGGCGCCGCCGGCCGTTTTAGCATCGAGCTTGGCGCGCACTAATTTGTACAAAGTTGTCTGTTCGAGGGGCGACGGTGTATCGGTCGAATTTGGTGAGCCCATGGATTCGCCGTTCTTCAGGCGGATGGCAACACCATTTTCATTCAACTCGGCATTGCGCAAAAAATTATCATCTATAGCCGGCATCAGGCTTGTGTAGACGAATACAATGGCGTCGGCTTCAAGGTTTTGCAGTAGACGCTCGCCAAGCAAGTAACTTTGCGCAGCGCCAAATCCCGTCATCCCGGCATTTAGTAAGCGCGTGGAGATATTCACGTCGTCTAAGGTGCGCAATTTGCGCTGAAGTTCGCGGATGAACGTCACTTCAGGCATAACGCCCCAACCTTCAACAAACGCGTCACCTAAAAATAGTACCAGCGGCGGTCGCGTGCCCGTGGAGATCATGCCTGAATCTCGTAGACTCATTTCGTTGATCTGATAATAGACATTGAATTCATCAAAAGGAGAAGCGAAAAATTTTTCCGAATTGGGACGAAAATGAGTCCCGAGAACGGGATCGTATTGGACGAGATCCGCAGGTAAGCGGATTTCCGGTGTACCGAGAATAATTGACGAGTCGGCGTAGCGGGCGCGTACCCACAGCTCAGCGACGACTAAGATGCTAGCGAGTGTTGCGAGGACAGCAATGGCGGTTAGTAATTTACGTGCCATGTAACTAAGCCTGCCGCAGGTCACGCTTTTTTACCACTATTAGTTCCTTTTATTCCGATTCTCCGAGCGAAATCTGCCGATCACAGATCGTCTGTTCTCCGCCACAGTCGTGAATTCCTAAATTCCTGGCAAATGTTCGGAGACGATTTGATCCGGCGCCAACAGCGGTTAAGCTCTTGGCTTCGATAACTACCGGAGAGTTACAATGAAAAGGCAATATCTAGCGGTTTTAGGGATTTTAATTTTCGCATCGACGACCTCAATTAGCTCGTTCGCGAATACGGTTAGCGAAGAATCGATGCAGTCTTATTACGCCGCTTGGACGAAGGGCGACGTCGATGCAGTAATGGCATATTTTACCGATGACATCGTGTATGCCGATGTCGCCACCGGCGCAAGCTCGAGTGGTATGACGGACGTTCGCGCTTTCGTACAAAAATTCGTGGATAACTATGCCGGCGTAAAATTAACTGCAGCGAGTATTACGATTGGAAAATCCAGTGCTGCTGTTGAATGGGTAATGAGTGGCGGCAGTGGTGAAGAAGCGTGGAGTGTCCCAGGTGTGTGCGTTTTCAAAGTCGTTGATGGTCGATTTTCGAGCGCGACAGACTACTGGAACAAAGAGTAACTCGCCGATTGAACCTTCCTAGTTCTAGATAATATTTTTGCAACCTCAACAAGGGATTTATCGTCATGAATATAAGATGTGTCCTCCTGCTCGCCGGGCTTCTCGTGTCCTTGCAAACGTTTGCTGAATCTTGGTATCCGTCGAAATGGGGAAAAGATGACACGCTCGGCAGCGTTAACGAGATAACCCCGCAACACATAACCAACGCCGCAAAACTCGTAAAAACCGGCAAACGCTATGCCTTAGGCATGGTGATCGACCGAGATACACCCGCGTACGGCGCGCGCACTGTGCAAACATTCATGGTGTCGCATGGCGCTTTGTTTGGTAACGCGGGAGAGCCGATTGGTGCCGGAAAGGCAACGGGGAATGACGATTGGGCGTTATTATTTTTTGGTGTTGGCTCGCAGCTTGATGGCCTAGGTCATGTTGGCATCGATCACGTTTACTACAACGGTAATAAAGTCCATGACTTTTTTCACCAAAGTGGCGCTAAGAAATTAAGCACCTCAGATGTGCCGCCGATTGTCACGCGGGGAGTGGTACTGGATATCGTTGGGTATCTTAAAGAATCGCAGCCGGATCTTGTCATGACCGTTGACGGCAACGAAATGCTTAAACCCGACGTTGCGGTCAACGAAGCGGAACTTAAAGGCGCTCTGGCGCGCCAGAAAATATCGCTTGGCAAAGGCGAGGTGATCATTATTCACACTGGATTTATGGCGCTAATGCACATCGATGCAGAACGTTACATGGCCGCGCAGCCCGGACTGGGAATCGAGGGTGCGTTGTATCTAGCGAGCTTCGATCCCGTTGCAGTCGGTGGTGATACGTTTGGAATTGAGATAACTCCGGGCGAAGTGGAGGGATTAGATCTGCCGGTGCATATGGAACTTCTGCCGAAGCGTGGCATTTATCTACTTGAAAACATGGTGACTCATGAGCTGGTCGCGGACCAGGCTTGGGAGTTCATGTTCGTGCTCGGTCAAGCGCGGATTAAAGGCACGGTTCAAATGGTGATCAATCCGGTCGCGATCCGGTAGCGTTCGCGCGGACAATCCGGCGATATGTCGGACTGTCTGCGTATTTCGGCATGCGACGGCAATAGATTGCTTACGTATATCGACAGTTCAACGGGTCAAAAATGTCTTAGACGCGCCCTCTCTCATCAGGGTCGACAAGACATGTCCGAGCCATTGTGGCGAGTTCAATCTCGAGCACCAAACAGGGGTGCTTGAGTACTATTTTTTGTAGGGCGTGAGTCTAGCTCACGCAAACGCAAAGCCGTGTGAGGTTCACACATGGGCAAGAACCAAGCAGGTAAAATCTCTTTATCTGTGCTGAAAATAATTATCCCAATCCTTCTCGTCCCCCTTCGCGACCCAAGCCGCCGACTCGATTGACGAGTTCGGTGGTGAACGGTTCCAGCGAGCGGCGTTGCACAAACATCCGATTGGGGCTTATGCCTCATCGCGCCTGCCATCGACGACCTGGGCGATAGCCTCGCCATTCGCAGGGTTTGTTACAGTAAAGTTTTTCGGCGTATTCGGATCGAGCCACTGTCCGTCGATGAGCATTTGTTAGTATCCTAGGAAATTCAGTTGCTCGGTTATATCGACTCTGTGTTGGTGTTGTTTGATCGATAAAGAGGATCGCGAATGTGCGCCCAAGGTGAGTTTTCTAGAGTTCGACATGCCGATTCGAGGATCAGTTGTAAGCGACCAAGCTGGGTCATCCCTCGGATGCGCAGGTTGACGTTTACGATTCTAGTTACCGCGTTCTTTTCTAGCACCACGGGTTCACTACACGCTGCTTTCCTATTGGATGGAACGTATTCCGTAGCGACGAACGAATCCTCGGACCTCGATATGGATCGAATTCGCGCGAACGACCCGCTCGGCATAGAAATGCCGAGCATGGGTCAATCCGATAGCGAAAATGAGGGCTGGGACGACGGATACGAAGGAGTTATCACGCTATCCATTACGGTCGCAGGGATCGCAGACAACCGCGGCAAGATTATTTTGCTTGCCTACGATGACGAGCAAGCTTTTCAATCGGGAGACGCCAACGCTGCCGTCGGCCACGTGGAAGCCGATGCAAAAGCGGGATCCGTTACAGTTTATCTACCTGTTTATGGGCTTGGGCCCTACGCGATAGTCGCGTTGCACGATGCGAATGGCGACAACGAACTGAATCTGCAAAACGGTCGCCCATTGGAGGGCTACGGTGTATCGGGCGGGTTGGATCCGTACTCGGCGGTGCAAAACTTTAACCGAGCGGCGACTGTGCAACGTGAGGCGAATGTTCGCATCGTTTATCACTCCAATCCATTTCGTTAAATTGAGCTTACCCGATTAAACTAGCTAGCTCGCCGCGCCGACTTAGCGCCAGTGTATTCAGCTACTGCGTATAAATGAATCCAATTTTTCGTGTGATTCAAGGAGTTCCTTCATCATTCCGTAGATGATGTCTTTAACCGAGGTTTGTGTTTCCATGTCGCCGAGTAGTTGGCCGACAGGGTAGGTTAAAAAATCTTTCGCTCGTGCGCGTTCAACGCGCGTACGTCCTTCGGCCCACCAGAGTATATTTTGCAGCGGTGCAGGCAGTGGTTCTGGCGCACCACTTTTTTCATAGGCGTCAGTAAAAGCGCATCTCAAGGTGCGACACGGTTTTCCTGTGACACTGCGGGTTAGCACGGCGTCCTCCGATTCAGATTCAAACATTTTTTCTTTGATATCTGGCGTCACTTCGCTTTGTTCGCTCGGCAGCCATATCGACCCGCACCACACACCTTGGCAACCGAGGGCTAAGGCGGCTGCCATTTGGCGACCGCGCCCAACCCCGCCGGCACCGAGGACCGGCATGGGTGCGACGGCGTCAACTACTCTCGGCCATAGCACCAATGACGTCACAGAACCGGTATGTCCGCCCGATTCTGTGCCGACCGCGACGACAAAATCGCAGCCGTTTTGTTTATGTTTCAGCGCGTGTTTCGGTTTACCAGCCAAGGCGGCAACTTTGATCCCGCGCTGGTGAATTCTCTCGACAAGGGACCGATCTGGTGAGCCGAGGGCACTGACGACCAGCTTAATCGGGTACTCCATCGCGATTTCTAGCATCGCCATGCTTTCTTCTGGAGTAAACGACAGTTCCATTAGGAGACTATCAATGATCTCTTGCCGATCTGCGCTGGGTAACAGTGGGACCCCAGCATCGTCGAGCATCGTGCGGACGAAATCCACATGCTCCTGGGGCAGTAAATTGTCGAGATCGAATTTCTTTTCGCCGGCTGGCGCGAAACTAGAGGGCATTAGAATATCGATGCCATACGGTTTGCCTTCGATATGTTCATCTATCCAGCGCAATTCTTCGCGTAGGCGGTCCGGGCCCATGCGGGCCATGCCGAGGACCCCTAGGCCGCCGGCTTTAGACACTTCGACTACCACGTCGCGGCAATGGGAGAAGGCGAAGATCGGAACATCAATACCAAACATGTCACACATCGTATTCATTCGGAAATTCTCCTTTGTTCGGCTATAGAAAATGTGGCAAAACGCGCTCGGTGAATAGCTCGAAAGACCGTTCACTCAATGGTGACATCAAGAGATAGCGAAGCCCAATCTCCTCTTCAAGCCGGCGCAAGTCATCGACAATCTTGTCGGGCGATCCGTAAAGAATAACGTCGTCCATATAGTGTTCTATAGGATCGACTATTTGTTGGTCCAAGCGAAATTGTGGGATTGCTTCTTTTGGCACGTATCGAGCCGAGAACTTTGCACCCCGTTCTGCAACGATCTTAGCTTCTCCCTCCGTATCAGCGATGGCGATTAAACGCGCGATCGGCCGATCAAGTGTTTGTTCTACGATGCTTAGTTTCTCGTAGCGGCGCTGCTTTTGTGCGAGTACCTCTGTCGCCGAATGCGGATCC
>CAWLAW010000048.1:0-10707 GCA_963854885.1 Gammaproteobacteria bacterium
TGAAATTCCTGCGCCGATGATTATCGCGTCAACTTCTTTGCGGTCAGCGGCGTGATTATCTTGCTCGGGTTCCATGCGGTTGCGTCTCCTGCTATATTATTTACTTACCTGTCAGTAATATAACATTATGACCGTTAAATCCAACCCACCCTTCGGTCTATTCCGCCAATGCTGGGCGCACAATAAAGCCGACCAGCCAATGCCTAAGTGAACGCCTGCATAGAAAATCGCCCCCTTGGCCGCCCACCGAAACAGCGCGATCAACGACAACGAATTTTGCTTCAGGCGGCGAAAATAATCGCGACGGTCGGTTACGAGCAGTGCTCGCTTGCCGACATCGCAGGCGAATTGGATTTAACCCGTCCCGCGCTTTATCACTACTTTCCGACCAAACAACAGATATTCACCGAGATAGCGATGACTGCCGTTAAAGGCACATTTGAATACGTCAATGCCGCGATAGACGAGAAGTTATCCTGCACGAGCCAATTGAGGGCGCTTATGTGTGCGCACGCGCAACATTTCGAAAACAACTATTGGTTGGTCAACGCGACCATCGCGGCTTATGGTGGAATTAGTCGTCGGGAATTGGAACAGCTTAACGATTTCGAAGACTACCGCCGTAAGTACGAAAAACTTGTGAATACGGTTATCCGTGGCGGTATAAAAAAGCACGAGTTCCGCACCGTCGATGTGAAGGAAACTACCCGTTCTATATTTCAGCTATTAAATATAACGCGCTGGTATCGCCCGGGCGGCGCGCGAACCGCTGTTGACATTGCAAGCGCGAATTTCGACTTAATTATCGGCGGTCTCGCAAAACCTGTTAGCACCGAAGACTAGAATCGCGAGATCCAAACAGAGAAGAACTGGAATCGAAACCATGTCAACAACCCATCCAAACGCTAATAGCTCCGGCGCGAAAGAAAGCATAGATCAAGGCAGGCGCGGTTTTTTGAAGAAGAGCGCCGCCTCAGCACTAACTCTCTCGCTTGCGCAACTCGGCGGCGTCGTTTCAACGACGTTTGTGAACGAGGTATTGGCGGGTGAAATATTCGTCGAATATCGCAGTCCTAAGGACCTTTATCGTGAGATCTGGAATTGGGACAAGGTTGCATGGGGTACGCATACGAACGCGTGTGTACCCAACGGCTGTTCGTTTCGAGTCTATGTCAAAGACGGCATTGTCTGGCGTGAGGAACAATCGACCCGCAATGATGCGAGTAACCCTAACTACCCCGATTACAATCCGCTCGGTTGCCAAAAAGGCTGCTCATTCCACGCTAATTTGTATAGCGAGGAGCGTGTCACTCACCCGATGCGCCGGGTCGGCCCGCGCGGTGGTGGCAAATGGGACAGAATTTCTTGGGACGAAGCACTCACCGATATCGCCGAATCGATTGTCGACGGCATCGAAGAATTCGGACCGGACAGTTTTATAACCGACGGCGCGCATTTCAATGCCGGTGGAGTCGGTTTCGCGAGTCTTTATCGGTTTAATTCTATCGTCGGCGGCGTAACCCCTGACTGGAATGTCATGAACGGCGACATTTACATGGGGTTGCATCAAACGCTCGGCAAGATGTCATTGGGCTACAGCGCCGACAATTTGCTCGACGCAGAACTCATTATCATGGCCGGCACAAATTGGTCTTATACCGTAACGCCGCTCTACCACTTTATTACTGAAGCGAAATACAACGGTTCCGAATTTGTGAGCATTGCACCGGACTATAGTCCGAGCAGCATCCACGCGGATTATCACGTCCCGATTAAGCCGGGCGGCGATGCGGCATTCTGGCTCGGCATGTGCCAGGTGATGATCGAAGAAGACTTGCTCGATCGGGAATTCATGCGCGAGCAGTGCGATCTGGCGCTACTGCGCCGCAAAGATACGGGTAAGTTCTTACGCGCACCAGATGTTACGGGCGAAGGTCGAGTCGATCAGTTTTATTTTTGGGACCGGGACACGGGTGCAATTGCACAAGCCTCGCGCAGCACGCTCGCGTTCGATGGCGATCAAGCGCTTGAGGGCGAGTTTTCCGTCGCCCTCCACGATGGGTCGTCGATCATCGTTGAGCCAGTCTTCGAAGGAATTAAGCGCCTACTCGCTGCCGACTATACGGCGGAAAAAGCCGGGGAAAAATGCGGCGTACATGCGAGCTTGATTGAAATAATTGCCCGCAAAATGGGAACTAAACGAACCTTGACGCATAGCGGTTGGGGCGGTTGCAAGGTTTATCACAGCGACCTGACAGAGCGCGCCATGATGCTCGCAAGCGCGTTTTCAGGAAACTGGGGCAAGCCCGGAACAGGACAAACAATCTACGCCATGCCAGCGGATCATATGGAGCTGCTCATGGTAATGGAGAAACCGCTGCACAAAGGCGGCTTAGACCATATCGCCGAAGTACGCAAAGCGGTCGTTGCGAACATGGAAGCCAGCGATCCCGATGTCACCCCTGAAAATATTAGTATCGAGATGGCAAAGCTGCTCACCACGCGCATGGGGTGGGTGCCGCCCGCAATGTTTCTGCACAATCATTGCGGCTACGACGAGCTGTTTGATAAAAAGGAATGGCAAGACCCTGCGTTGTCGCGTTCGTTCTCGGAATACTTAGCCGAGGCGACCGAAAAAGGTTGGTGGAAGCCGGAGCACCTACGACCGGCGAAGGATAAGGAGCCGCGCGTAATGGTTATGTGCGGTGGCAACCCGCTACGTAAAATTCGCAGCGCCGCAATTATGTATCCGAAACACCTCTTTCCGAAACTGAAAATGATGTTCGCCATCGAACCGCGAATGTCGTTCACGGCGTTGCACTGCGATATCGTTCTTCCCGCAGCGTGGTACTACGAAAAATCGGATATTTCCTACACCGTGACGGGGAATCCGCGCTTCGCATTCATCGAACAAGCGGTCGAGCCACAAGGTGAGGCGCGCAAAGAATGGGATATCTTTGCGGCCTTAGCGAAGAAAATCGGTGAAGTTGCGACGCGTCGAGAACTCTCGAGTTACACAAATTTTTTCGGCGAAGAACAACGTTACGACGAATTGTGGAAGCGCTTCACGATGGACGGCTATCTCGCCGATCACGATGATGCGCTCGCTGAAATGGCGGTTGTTGGATCCGCTATGGGGATATTCCCGAAAGATTTTACGGTAGATACACTTAAAGAAGTCGGGATGGTCGAAATGACAAGTTTCGGCCAAGGCATTTACAAGGAAACAGTGGCTAACGAGTACGACGCGAGAAAACCGTTTTATAGTTTGCGCTGGCATCTGGATAACAAAGTTGTTTACCCAACCCATACGCGACGCGCGCAATTTCTCATCGACCACGATTGGTTTATTGAAGCCGGCGAACAATTACCGGTCTATAAAGATGCACCGAAAATCGGTGGAGACCATCCCTTTACGATTACCGGCGGCCATCCGCGTCACAGCATTCACTCTTCGCATTCAACCCAACCATCGCTAATGCGCTTGCATCGTGGACAGCCCGTCATGCATATGAACGATAAAGTCGCTGAATCTCTACAGATTGCCGATGGCGAAACCGTTGAAGTATTTAATGATTTCTCGGATTTCAAAATTATGGTGAGGACATCCCCGACGGTCGCGCCAAAGCAAGTGATCGTCTACATGTGGGAAGGCCACCAGTTCGAAGATTGGAAAGTGTTTAACCGCCTACTCATTGGTCAGCCAAAGCCGATCCAACTGGCCGGTGGTTATGAGCAATTACGCTATTACGCAATAAACGGCAGCCCACCGCCGGCTAAAGACCGCAGCGTCCGTGTCGACGTTCGTAAAATTTAACGCCGGCAACCAAAAAAGGAATATTCGATGGCATTTGCACCTCAAGGGGCATCAAAAGAAGAACTTAAACGGCATTCCCGCCACATCGCCAACATTATCGATCTAAACAAATGCATGGGTTGCCAGACTTGTACTCAAGCGTGCAAAAGTCTCTGGACATCGCGCGAAGGTACGGAGCAAATGCGTTGGATGAACGTCACAACCTATCCGGGCGCCGGCTATCCACGCGATTACGAAAAAATGGGCGGCGGCTTCGACGAGCAAGGCGAACCCAGTCCTGGTGCGTTGCCGAACATGAGCGACGTTGGCGATGCGTTCAAGTTTAACCACGGCGAAGTGCTGTACGGCGACGAAGGCGACAAAGTTCGCCTCAAACCGTCAACGACACTAACCGGCGATGACCCCGAATGGGGCTACAACTGGGACGAAGACGAAGGTGGCGGCGAGTGGCCAAATGGTTATTACTTTTATTTGCCGCGAAAATGCTATCACTGCACGGACGCACCGTGTTTAGACGCCTGCACCCATAATGCCATCTACAAACGCGACGAGGATGGCATCGTGGTGCTCGATCAAGATCGCTGCCATGGCGATCGCCTCTGCGTTGAAGCGTGCCCCTACAAGGCAATTTACTACAACCCGGTTACCGAGAAAGGCGAGAAATGCATGATGTGTTACCCACGGGTGGAGCAAGGGATCGCACCGGCTTGCGATCGCCAGTGCCCCGGCCGCACAAGATTGTTCGGCTATATCGACGATGAAGATAGCGATTTATATAAGATGATCCACGTACACAAAGTGGCCATACCGCTGCATCCGGAATTCGGTACAGAACCAAACGTATTTTACATCCCGCCGTTCGAATCAACGAAAGCATTCGCCGAAGACGGTTCGATAACCGACAACGGTCGTCTAGAAATGAATGTGCTTGAAGAGTTATTCGGCCCAGATGTTGAAGGCGTGGTAAGGAAATTACGTGGTGAACGCGCTAAGAAGCAGCGCGGCGAAGAATCAGTAATTATGGATCTGCTCATCGGTCGTAATTTTTGGGACCGCTTCAAGGGGTTCGATAAAGATCCAGCGGAACAAGTGATGACGTTCCGACCGATCGTTAAACAATAAGGGCCGAGCCATGTTTATTCTTGGAATAATTAGACTATGAAAGTGTCTCGAGTCGACGTGTCCGATGACGAGTTAGGCGATCCGCACGGCAAGGTGTGGCAATCAGTGGCGAGTCAGAATTTCCCGCTCGTACCGACCCCATTAAACGGTAATCCGGCAATAAAAAAGATCTCGCCATTTATTGAGAAAAGCACAGATCACGGAACGATTAATCAAGTTTCAGTCGCGAGCGCACACAACGGCATCGCGCTGGCCGTTCATCTCACTTGGGCAGGTGAAAAACACGACAAGATGGTGGATTTGGATGAGTTCGTCGACGGTGCAGCAGTGATGTTCCCCCTAACCCCAAATGCAAACGCGTTCTTAATGGGATCCCCCACCGACCCTGTCAACGCCTGGTATTGGAAAGGCAATCTCACCGATCAGGGTTTCGATGTTATCGCGCAAGGTTATGGCACGTCTGCGCGAAGTCGCTCCGCGCACGAACCAATCCGAGCAGCAGCACAGCACGTCGCGGGAAATTGGCATTTAGTCATGTGTCGCGCGCTTAAAGCTGACGATGGGCGAGCGAACTTCAAACCCGGCGCCGCCACCCGGATGGCTTTCGCTGTATGGGACGGCGGCAACCAAGAGCGTGCCGGCAGAAAATCGTTCTCCGGCGATTTTATCAAAGTAGATATCGATCCATGAGCATTGAGCAGCCTCTTACGGATGTTGTGGTTGAGCAAAGCGAAAACGATGTCGCTGCCACTCGAAGTCTGCTCTATGGGTTACTCGCGCAAGCGTTTTCGCACCCGGAAGGCGCGCAGCTCATTCGATTGTTAGACGGTGATCTACTCGCCGACATCGCCAACGCGCTAGATGCGCTTCCGATGGGGATTGAGGTACCAACGCTTAGCGAAGTGCCGAACGGGGTCGATCCGATTCGCGATACGCAAGGCGTCTTCAGCGACTTATTTGAAGTAACGAGCGGGTCCCCTAGAGTTTCGCTACTTGAACGCCGCTACGGGGAAACACCAGAGCAGCAGCTGTGGGAAGATCTGCTTCGATACTACAAGCATTTCGGTTTAGATTTCTCTTCCGGGCTTGCAAACGAACAGCCCGACCATTTACTCACTGAATTATCGTTTATGCATTACTTATGTTTTCTTGAGGCCGGCGCTAAAGGCGGACAAGATAGTTACCAACGCGGGCAACGGGATTTTTTAGCCAATCACTTAGCGAAATGGACTGGTAAGTTCGCCGAAAAATTCGATGTCATCGAGCAATCCGGTCCGTACGCATCACTCGCGAAGCTCCTGGCTCAAGTGACCAAAGTTGATCTCGCCTTACTCAATGCCGAGTTAGAGTTGTAACTAAACTACCCGGGACAGTGATATTCGGATCGGTTCTGTCGATGCGCAATAGAACGCCAAATTTTGTCACGAACTAAGACTCATTTCGACCCGCGATTTGTTACCTAGGCCAATCTCGTAAGCTTTTGCGGCGGCATACCTGGCACTCGCTCGTCGTCTGTGCGATCCAAATATTTTAGAATTCCGCTTCTAAAAAACCGTTAGAAATCCGGCTCGGATACGTCCTGATTGGTTTAGTCGCAGGGGCGCTTTGCGCGGCCCCCGTCGCCAAGTCGAATCGTGCACCGTGATAGGGGCAGTAGATACAGCCATTGCGCAATCGGCCGCGGTGTAACGCCTCATTTTGGTGTGAACAGCGGTTTTCCAGGACGAAGTACTGTCCTTGGACAATACAAATTACCAAGTCCTGATCGGCACGTTGGTGTCGATAAATGCCGTCATCTGGTAATTGATCGACTTGAATGATTTTTTCGTACATTGGGATCGAACCGTCGCAGCGTTAGCGTACTGTTTGCGGCAGATGCACTGACTTCAAGAGCGTTAGTGCAGCATAAAAACGACCTTTCGTTACTGCACCTTGAAGCGATCCACGAGCCGTGTCATGTTGCCGTTCCGATAAAATATGATTCGCTTATATGCCTTACGATTACCTTAAAGGTTGGGAAATCAATCCTAAAGCCCCGGCTAGTTCATTGGAAGCGAAGATCGCCTACGTGGACAATGGTACGGCACAAGTAGATCCCGCACGTTACTACGACGACGACACTAAGAATCTCGAATGGAACCGACTTTGGACCCGATCTTGGCTCATCGCATGCGTCGAATCTGACATTCCTGAAGACGGCGACTATAGTGTTTTCAAGTTGCTCAACGAACAAATATTAATCGTTCGTCAAAGTGATCATTCAGTCCGCGCGTTCTACAACGTTTGCCCGCATCGCGGCAATCGATTGATCGAAAACGATCGCGGCTTTGTCGGACAATTCTCTTGTCCGTTCCACTCGTGGAAGTTTGACCTCGACGGTAGCCTACAGAACATCACGGACGAAGAAACGTTTCGTCCCGAGGTCGTTAGCCATCGACCGGGACTGATGGAAGTTCGTGTCGAAACGTATTGCGGTTTAGTGTTTATTAATCTAGATCCGAATCCGCCACCGCTCACCGATCGTATTGGCCTACCTCAGGGCTACCTAGAAGCTTACGAACTCGACAAAATGCGGGTCGTGCGTCATACCGTTAGCGAATGGAATGCAAACTGGAAAACCGCTATTGATGCATTCTACGAAACCTATCATTTGCATGCGGTCCATCCTGAAACACAAGGCGTCATGGTCGATATTGGTGTGCAGTTTGATTTGTATCCGCACGGTGCGAGTCGGATGATCGTGCCGATCGGAAAGAAAAGCCCCCGCATCGAAGACCAGGAATCAGTCGACGAGGGATTGCGCTACATGCTCTCGTCGGAGGGCATCGATCCAGAAGGTTATGGCGGAGACGCGCACGCCGTTCGCCCCAGCATCGCGGCGAGTAAGCGCCAACGGGCAAAAACCGTCGGCCTAAATTACGATCATTTCACGGATGGCCAGCTTACGGATAGTTGGGCAACCGGGATCTTCCCAAATGTGCAAATCGGTTGCCATCCCGAGGGCGCGTTTTTGATGCGCTTTATGCCGCATCCAACCGAGCCTGAGCGCTTCTTCTATGACACCATGACCTTATTCCGTCCAGCCGACGATCCCTCTCATCAAGCGCCGGATTGGATGGGGATCCCAGCTGAAACGGACCTAAGCGGAAACACCCGGCCGGACACGGAATACACCGCTACAGGCGAAGCCGCTAATTTGGGCTTAGTACTCGATCAAGACGCACATCTTCTTCCGATTGTGCAACAGGGGATTAAATCTCGGGGCTTTAACGGCCCGTTGTGGGGCGAACAAGAACAACGCTTGCGCCACTTTCATGTTGAACTTGATCGCTATTTAAGCGGCGAGAAGTAAGCGCGGTAAAATTCGGTTATTTGGATTAAATAGATAACCGTACCCTCGCAGTGCCTGGCACAACGACTTCGTCATTTTGATTATGCACACGTAGTTCCAGTTCGAGATCGCCAGAATCTCGGTCAATTGAAATGATCCTCCCGCTACTTGTCAGCGTCTCACCCACGTAGGATGCGATCCGATTGGAATAAGTAAAGCGCAGCAGTTCACCCTCAGCGCCGAGCCATTCCATCACACACTGGGTTAACCAATCACCGATCAATGGACCGGCGACGACGAGTCCTGGGTAAGACTCCACCTCGGTCGCGTAAGGTTGATCGTAGTGAATACGATGACCGTTCCATAAAGATGCGTTGTACAACATGAGCTGCACATTATCGCAAGCGTATTGTCTACCTAATATCGGCTCACCAACGGCTAGTTCGGATATTCTTAATGATTTGCTCATCTCAGGATCCGGGTTGTTTTCTCTCGAAGCACGGGCTCTCCAGCCGCCGTATTGACCTCCATGATCACTTCGTAAAATATTAACGGTCCACTGCGTCCGGGTTTTTCGTACAACGCAGTTAGTTGACGCTGCGCAACCAATTCGTCGCCAGCGCGTATCACCTGAAAATATTCAATGTCGAGGCCACCGGCCATGGCGCGATCGAGCGGCAATATCGGAATCAATGTATCCATATAAACCCCGTCTGGCGATAAACGATTGAGTTCGACCACCTCCCAGAACAAGGTAACGTGATAGAGCGGTGGCGCGACGTCACCATCCAGGTACTTGGTTAAGGCTTGACCCGTGGCGACGGCATATTTACGAATATCGCGACGCGTGGCAATTTCTTGTTTCTGCGGTCCAAGATCACCAATGTGCGAGAGATGTTCCGGCGTTAGAAGTGCCATATTAAATTGCCTTTGGCGGTGCAGCCCGAAACTGCTCACGCAGTTCGCGTTTCAAGATTTTCCCGGTTGGCGCCTTAGGTAAACTATCGACGAATTCCACGAATCGAGGCTTCTGATAGCTCGCCAAATGATTGCGGACGGTCTCGACAATATCGCGCTCGTGTGCTTCTTGACCCGGCTTCAACACGACTACTGCCATGACCGCCTCACCCCACTCCTCGTCGGGAATACCGATCACGGCAGCCTCAAGTACGGCGTCATGCTGGTGTATCGCGGATTCAACCTGCGTTGAATAAATATTCTCACCGCCCGAGATGATCATGTCGTTTGCGCGATCGACGATAAACACATAGCCGTCTTCGTCCCACGTCGCGATATCTCCGGTGAACATCCAGCCGTTTCGAATCGTCTGTGCGGTCAAGTCTGGTTTGCGCCAGTAGCCCTGCATGTTTGCATCGGAGCGCACGATGATTTCGCCTGCTGTATGGCTATCGCGGGGAACCAAATTTCCTTGCACATCCACGATGCGAACTGAGGTGACAAACCCTTCGCGGCCACAAGAATTCAACCGCTCGCTATGCTCACCATTCATGGCGCTCGCGTGGTCTTCTTGGGACAAGAATGTCATCGTCATACCTTCGGTTTGTCCGTATCCTTGAATCAACGTACACGGAAACGCGTCCAGCGCGTTAGCAACCACCGTCGCCGGCATCGGTCCGCCGCCGTATTGAATATTGCGTAGCGAATCCAATTTGAACCGATCGAACCCATCGACGGCCATCATCCAATTGAGCATCGTCGTAATGCCTAAAAAAGCCGAAACCTTTTCAGCCTCGATTATTTCCAACGCCGCGCGCGCTTCGAAATTAATCAATACGAGCGAACAGCCGTGGGCCATATAGTTCATTGCGAGGCCCACGGGAATGTGGAACATTTGCCCAGTAAGCATGTACACATCGCTCGGCACAATACGCTCCGCGACGGTTTGATTCAGCATTCCCGCGGCAATACTACGATGCGTATGCAGCGCCCCTTTCGATTCGCCGGTCGTGCCGCCAGTGTAGAGAATCAAAACGGGATCGTTGTCCCCGACGTGCATACTCCCTGTCGGCTCTTCGTCACTCGCGCCATCGATCAATGCAACATAGCTACCGTCGCTGTCGTCACCAAATTCCAGCCAATGCGCTACGTCAACCGTACTCTGTAACTCATCACGCACGTCCCGAAATTCGCTGCTGCTAACAAATGCGGCTGGTTCGCCGTCGACGATGATTTTTGCCAGTTCTTTCGCTCCAAGTCGCCAGTTCAATGGTTGGGTAATAAATCCTGCGCGTGCGCACGCGTAATATATCGCCATATATTCCGCGCAGTTTTTCGCGAGCACCGCGATCCGATCGCCGCGTTCGATGCGACATTGCATTACGAAACCATTGGCTAAACGGCGTACGTTGCGATCTAACTCGGCATAATTCAGGCGCAGATTAATCGCAGGATCGATAATCGCCAGACGACGTGGAGC
>CAWLAW010000049.1:0-10598 GCA_963854885.1 Gammaproteobacteria bacterium
GCATGCTCGGCATGGGCCCGCGCCCGCCGGAAGGTGAGGAAGACATGGAACTCATCAACGCCGGCAAACAACCCGTAACGATCGGCCTCGGCGGATCATTTTTTCATCACGCTGATTCATTCGCCATGATCCGTGGCGGGCATATCGACATCTCTATTTTGGGCGCTTATCAAGTGGCATCGAACGGCGATATCGCTAACTGGATGCTGCCGGGACCAAAACCGCCGGCGGTTGGTGGCGCAATGGACTTAGTTGCCGGCGCAAAACAAGTCTGGGTAATGCTCTCGAGTCATGTCTCGAAAGACGGCAGTCCGAAAGTCGTAGCCGAATGCGATCTCCCGCTGACAGGAGTGCAGTGCGTTAATCGAATTTACTCAGACCTTGCCATTATCGACGTTACTGCCGAAGGGCTAGTCGTCACCGGACTGCTTGAGGGCTTGTCGTTCGAGGACTTACAGACAAAAACGGGCGCGCAGCTCAAGCCAGCAGCCGAGATATCTCAGCTGCATGTGTCGGGCGATTGATGGCGGACCTGCAGCGCGCCTGATTGTTGATGCAGCGGTTCCGATCGTCAGCTGCTGGTCACCTCGAAATGTGCGTCTAAACGAAACGCATTGATACCGAGCCAAGGTGTTGGTAGCGCACCGCGATATGATCGCCACGTTCGACACCAACCGCGGCCGTAACCCCGCCGGTCATAATAAATGTCCCCGCTGGAATAATTTCGCCTTTGCGCGCCAGCATGTTGGCTAACATAACGATAGATTCCGCCGGATGCCCCAGTACGGCCGCGCCAGCGGCAAGCTCCACGATTTCGCCATTCTTTTCTAAAACGATCCCGAGCGTACGTAAATCGATATCCGCCACCCGTCGACTATTTCCGCCCGTGACAAATCCCGCCGCGGAGGTGTTGTCCGCCACGACGCTGATTAAATCAAATTTAAAATTCTCGTAACGCGAGTCAAGAATCTCGACCGCCGGGAGTACAAAATCTGTAGCTTGCAGAACCGTCCCGATATGGCACGGTCCTTTGATGTCGGCTTTAGTAACGAACGCGATTTCCGCTTCGACCCGCGGCGCGATAAATCCATCAATCTCAACTTCACCACCGTCCGCGCGCGAACCGTAATCACACATGAAGCCGAACACAGGTTCGCTTACGTTCATTTGCTTCATCTTCGCTTGCGACGTTAAACCAGCTTTCAGACCGGCGACTTTTACGCCGCGCGATACTTTGCGGGTTCGAATTTCGCCTTGGATAGCGTACGCATCATCCCAGTCCAGGCCCGGGAATTCATCTGTAATTTTCGTGATAGGCGCTCGATTCAGCTCGGCATTTTCGAGCCGTTCTGCTAGCGCTGAAACTGTCGCGTCATCTAAAGTCATTTTGTTAACTCCGCAGCGTCGTCGCGCTGACGAGCGAGATTTAATGCCACATCTTCAATCATGTCTTCTTGCCCGCCAATCGTTTTGCGTTCGCCAAGTTCGACTAAAATTTCACCTGATGGAACGCCATATTTCTCGCCTGCTCGTTTTGCATGTAATAAGAACGACGAGTAGACGCCGGCATATCCCATAATCAGTGAGTCTCTGTCAACACGCACCAGTTCGTCCATTAACGGCACGACAACATCTTCGGCAACGTTCATTAGTTCGAACACGCCCACCCCAGTGATCGCGCCCATCCGATCTAAAACCGCATTAAATGCTTCCAATGGGGTGTTGCCGGCCCCGGCGCCAAGACCAGCAGCCGAGCCATCGATACGATTTGCGCCAGCGTCAACTGCGGCGAGGGAATTCGCGACACCCATCGCCATATTATGGTGACCATGAAAACCGAGTTCGACATTCGGATCTAATGCTTGGCGCAAAGTAGATATCCGTGCGGTGACATCGTCCGGCAACATGTAGCCGGCCGAATCCGTGCAATAAATACAATTCGCACCATAGCTTTCCATGATTTTCGCTTGCTTGAGTAGCTCTTGCGGCTCGATCATGTGCGCCATCATCAAGAACCCGACAGTATCAAAGCCGAGCTCCTTCGCGGTGCTAATGTGCTGCTCGGAAACATCCGCCTCGGTGCAATGCGTCGCAACGCGCACGGTGTGTACACCGCAATCTTTTATCATATGTAGATGTTCGACAGTGCCAATGCCTGGAATTAGCAAAGCAGACACTTTTGCTTGTTGCATTTCGGGGATCACCGCACGCAAATATTCTTCGTCGCTAGCTGCCGGAAAACCGTAATTGACTGACGCCCCACCCAGCCCATCGCCATGCGTCACTTCTATTAAGGGCACACCAGCGCTGTCGAGTGCTCGCGCAACAGCGACCATTTGTTCGGGGGTAATTTGGTGCGCTTTTGCATGCATTCCGTCGCGCAGTGACATGTCATGCAAGGTTATTTTTCGGTCCGTGAGATCCATGCGCTTAACTCCCTACGCCGTGGCCGCCGACAGCACCAAAGTGCCATCGAGAATTTCTTCGGCGAACATTTCCGCCGTGCGTAGAGCCGCGGCCGTCATAATGTCCAAATTGCCCGCATACTTAGGCAAGTAGTCGCCAAGGCCTTCCACTTCTAAGTAAATCGATACTCGATTTCCGTCGAACACTGGACCATTTTTTAAACGATAGCCGGGCACGTACTTTTGCACCTCCGCAATCATCGCGTGAACCGATTGCGTGATCGCTGCTTCGTCAGGTTTATCTTTAGTTAGGCAATGCACCGTGTCGCGCATGATCAGCGGTGGTTCCGCAGGGTTTAAGATAATTATCGCTTTGCCTTTATCCGCTCCACCCACTTTCTCAACAGCGCTGGCAGTCGTGCGGGTAAATTCATCGATATTTTTGCGTGTACCGGGTCCCGCGGATTTGCTTGCCACCGTCGCAACAATTTCCCCATAAGCGACGGCTTGAATGCGAGAAACAGCCGCGACCATCGGAATCGTCGCCTGGCCGCCGCACGTCACCATATTGACGTTCATGGCGCCCTGGCCGAGATGCTCTTTGAGATTGACTGGCGGCACGCAATACGGACCGATGGCGGCCGGAGTGAGGTCGATCATCAACACGCCCTTGGCGGCAAGTTTTGCGGCATTTTCCGCGTGAACGTAGGCAGACGTTGCATCGAAAGCAATTTGAACGTTGTCTCTTTCCAGCGCCTCGAGTAAACCGTCTACGCCGTCGGACGTTGTCTTCAACCCGGCCGCTTGAGCTTTGTGTAATCCGTCAGATTCCGCATCGATACCAACCATCCACGCAGGATTAATGACCTCGCTGCGCAACGCCTTGATCATGAGATCGGTGCCAATATTTCCTGAACCGATGAGTGCCGCATTAACTTTCATCACAGGCTCCTAGTATTTATTAACGTCAATTTAATTTAGGTAAAGCGGACAGACGCCTGTCCGATTCCGCCGATTTCCAAATGCATCGAGTCACCGGGGACGACTGTTTGTAACGGCACCAGCGATCCGGACAAAATGACATCCCCTGCGCTTAACCCAATGCCGTATGTGCCGAGGGTATTTGCCAGCCACGTCACCGCGTTCACCGGCGAACCCATCGCTGCTGCACCGGCTCCGGTAGAAATCACTTCGCCATTTAGACTGACGACAATGCCGCAAGTCGCCAAGTCGACATCCAATGGACTCACGGATTGATCACCCAGGACGATCACCCCACACGAGGCATTGTCTGCCACCGTATCCTGGATCTTAATTTTCCAATCGGTGATTCTCGAATCGACGATTTCGAAGCACGGCATGACAAAATCAGTTGCCGCAATAACATCGGCATTCGTCACCCCTGGGCCTTTGAGATCGCGCTTTAATACAAATGCGATTTCGCCCTCGGCTTTCGGTTGGATTAGAGTCGAACTCGCGGGTACCTCCGCGCTATTTCCGTACACCATCGTATTTGTCAAAAACCCGAAATCCGGTTGTCGGACATTTAACATGTCCATTACAACCTTACTTGTTACGCCGATTTTCTTGCCGATCATCGTTTCGCCATCAGCCGTACGGCGCTCAAACATTCGTAATGACACCTGGTAGGCGTCTTCGATGGTTATCTCGGGTGCTTGCTCGGTTAGCGGCGCAATAGTTGAGCGCGCCCGCATCGCATCGTAGAGCGCATCACCAAATTCAATAATTTTCTCTTTCGCTAAAGCCATCGATAGTTTCTCAAAGTTTCAAACAAACGTTGCGTAGTTCGGTGTAAAATTCCAGCGAATGCACCCCACCTTCGCGACCAATACCCGATTGACTGGATCCACCGAATGACGTCCGGAGGTCGCGCAGAAACCAACAATTAACCCAGCTTATACCGACATTAATTTTGCCCGCGACCCGGTGTGCACGCGACGCGTTCGTGGTCCAAATTGCAGTGGCCAAACCATACTTTGTATCGTTGGCGAGCGCGACCGCTTCGTCTTCCGTATCGAAAGGTTGGATATGGCAGCAAGGGCCAAATATTTCTTCCTTAACGATCGGAGAGTCTTCCGGCAAACCAGTCCAAATTGTCGGTTCAACCCAAAACCCACCTGCGACCTCGTCGGGCATGTCCGGGATACCACCGCCGGTAACAACGGTTGCACCAAGTTCTTTCGCTTTGGCGTAATAACCAAGCACTTTATCGCGCTGCTGCTTGCTTACCATCGGTCCTAAGCCCGTGTCGTCATCGCTCGGCACGCCGATTTTCAACGCTTGCGCACGTGCCTTTAAACCATCAACAAATTTATCGAATATCGACCGCTCAACATAGACGCGCTCCGTGCCGAGGCAGACTTGGCCACAATTTGCGAAGACCGAGCGTGCCGTTCCTTCTAACGCTTGCTCAAGGTCGCAATCGGCAAATACAACGCTAGCGTTCTTGCCACCGAGTTCGAATGAAACATCGCGAATGCCAACCGCCGCATTTTTCATGATCGCCGTTCCAGTTACGGTCTCACCGGTAAACGTTATTGCATCGACCTCGGGATGTTGGGTGAGATATTCGCCGGCGGAATTCTCGCCAAAGCCGTTAACGACATTAAACACACCCGCCGGGATCCCAACTTCATTCATTACTTCGCCGAGCAAGGTTGTCGTCGATGGCGTTTCTTCAGATGGCTTAACCACAACTGTGTTGCCGCACGCAAGTGCCGGTCCTACTTTCCACGTCATCAGTAACAGCGGCAGATTCCAAGGCGAAATCACCGCGATCACGCCTTTTGGCAAACGTACGCCGTAGTTGAGTGCGCCAGTACCGTCTGGCGTCTCCATACGAAACGACTCAGTCGGAACATTTCGAATGATGTCGGCAAACACCTTAAAGTTTGCCGCACCCCGAGGAATGTCAACATGTCGTGCTAGTGAGTACGGTTTACCGGTATCGCGACACTCGGCTTGCAAAAATTCATCGAAGCGCTCATTAATTCTATCGGCAACTTTCTGCAGTAAGGTCACTCGCGCATCAACCGTTAATGCACCCCACTCGCCTGTAAATGCTGCTCGAGCCGCACGCACCGCTGAGTCGACATCACGTTCGCTCGCTTCATGGACAATTGAAAAGACTTCACCCGTAACCGGGTCGATATTGTCGAACGTATTATTCGTCGACGACGGTACGTATTGCCCGTTAATAAAGTTCTTTAGCACCGGCAAAACAGTTTGCGCGGCAGATGACGCTGGCGATGACATAATTAGTAAATCCTCAACCGGCTGATTAAATTAACTGTTCGCCGGTCCACTGCTGTTGATAATCGTTTGAATTCTCGACCATGCTGGCGCGCCCCGCTCACGCAGGTCGGCAATTTTTTCTTCACTAAAATCATCCGCCACGGCTGCAATATAAGAATCCCGCGCACGACATCTCGCGTACCAATCGGCAACATGCGGTCGACTCTCATACCATTCGCTCCAACCAAACTGATAGGGTGTTTGGAAGTACGGCGCCATCGCCGCGTCGGCGAGTGAAAATTCATTTCCGGCTATCCACGCTTGATGTTCAAGAATGTCATTTAGATCGCTGATCGTCTTCTCGTAAACCGCGACGCCATCGACGACATCCGGCGCGTCATAGCCGTGTTTAAGTAAGCGAATTTGGCGGTCGCGCCGAGGCTTCTCTGGGATTTTAGCCATAAGTTCATCTCGTTCGGCGTTCGACAGCGCCTTTAATTTATCCATCATTAGGAGCGGCCACTGTAATGCGCCGCAGGAGGGATGTAGTTTGTTGTCGATGTGCTTCATCCATAAACGCATCTGGGTTACCTGATAAGGATCCGTAGGCCGCAGGCGCGGCTGTGGATAACGATCTTCAAGGTATTCCGAGATTATCGACGACTCGATAATCGAATTGCCATCTTCAACTAAGGTCGGCACCACCCCAGTTGGATTCAGTTTGAGATACTCCGGGGTCAAATTCGCCTTACTCGTTAGATCGATATCGATCTTTTCCCAGCTGATATTCTTCTCGGCGAGGACGATGCGGACTTTTTGCGAGCACGGTGACATCGGATGTGTGTAGAGCTGAATAGACATGGACCGGTAGAACTCCTTCACATGGAAGCGACGCAATTTAACATGCACCAACGACGCCAATGACGGTGAGGTTGATCCGAGCCCATTGCTAGCGCGACTATATCGATAATAACTTAAAATATCGATGTTAATTTAAAACATCGATACTCTTCACGGCGCTCAGTGTGACTGATATCCTCAGCTTTGAGTAAAAAAATCGCCGGACGCGACATGTTACATGGCAAAAGACGCTAGAAAAACCTTAAGCGAATCCGCGTACGACGCTTTGCGCGACGATATAATTCGCGGGCGCTTGGAACCGGAAGAAAAGCTGCGCATTGAGGAGCTTCGACAAAAGTATGCGACTGGCGCAAGCCCATTACGAGAGGCCTTAAATCGCCTCGCCGGCGAAGGATTCGTTACGACAGAAGGCCAACGAGGCTTCAGGGTCGCCCCATTATCACGCAGAAATCTTCGAGAAATCACTCGATTGCGAATTATGCTCGAGTGCGAGGCGGTTCGTGAAAGCATCCGCAATGGCGACGATGAGTGGGAAGCCGGCATTGTCGCCGCCTCGCATCGACTCGCAAAAACCGCAGTCGGGGACAAAGTATTCCCCGAATGGGAGTTACGTAATCAAGACTTCCACGAGGCCTTAATCGCCGCATGCGACTCAACGTTGTTACTTAAATACCGTCGATCGCTTTACGAACAACATAAGCGTTACCGACTAATTTCGCTGCTCGAACACGACCTTAATCGCAACGTAAGCGAAGAACACGCTGCAATCATGCAGGCAGCGCTCAATCGAAGGGAAGATCTTGCTTGCGAGGCAACCCAACAACACATTATGCGCACCGCCGAAATAACCGAACACGCATTTTCGAACTTAAACGTCGTTGGCAGGGACTAACAGTCGACTGTCTACGCGTTTGACGTCTCAACTACTCATTAAAGGGCTATGATGATGTGGCCACTAATTCTCTATATTGGCATGCTTGGATTCTCGCCCCCCGGTAACGATGGGTTGTCGGCTGCGCCGTTCGACGTCGAAACCGGGCAGCAAGTCGTCGAACTACGTGAACCGCTGATTGCGCGCACCGAAGGCGCGCGTTTGGTCCTATTTGTTCGTGATCGCAGCGATCTTGGGATCGGCGAAAACAACGTGATCCGAGATTTCGAAACGGCCGTCCCTCCCGGATCGATCGCGGCAACGCTCACCGGCGCCGACGGCGAGCAGTTGGCTTTATCTCACAGCGACTACTCATTTTTCCGCGGCTATCTCGGACTCGTGCTGACCGAGGCTAGTGCTGCTAAACGCGGTAGCCGCTATCAACACTTAGAACTCGATTCTAAGATTACGTTGAAAGGCGTCCGTCTCGTGTGGCTTGATCGCCAAGGACGACGGGTTGAGGACGTTCGACCGTCTTTGTAAGTAAACGAGCCGGCTCAAAACCGACAAAATTTCACCTGAGATCAGTGCGCAAAATATGCCGACAATGCAGTCACTAGCACGCTTCAAATAACCCGGCCGCCCCCATGCCTTTGCCAATGCACATCGAAACGAGGCCGAGTTTTTTATTCCGCCGTCGTAGTTCACGAATTACCGTTCCAGCCATCCGCGATCCAGTCATACCAAACGGATGGCCGATCGATATAGAGCCGCCATTGACGTTATAGATATCGTTGTCTATTCCTAACTCGTCGCGGCAGTAGAGACACTGGGATGCGAACGCTTCATTCAGTTCGACTAAATCAATATCGTCTAAAGTCAGACCTTTGACCTTCAATAATTTCGGGATCGCGAACACCGGTCCAATGCCCATTTCATCAGGCTCACATCCGGCAACGGTAAAGCCACCGAAATAGGCTAACGGTTCAAGCCCTAATTGTTGAGCGCGTGTCTCCGACATGAGTAAAGTCATCGAAGCGCCATCAGACAATTGCGATGCATTACCTGCGGTGACAGATCCGTCTTGTTCGAAAACCGGTTTTAGTTTCGCTAAACCTTCGAGCGTCGTTTCGGGTCGGTTGCACTCATCGCGATCAACCGTCCCTTCGACAACCGCCGTCTCCTTAGTTTCTTTGTTCAGTAGTTTTAACCACTTCACCGTCATCGGGGTGATCTCATCTTGCACTCGCCCATCGTTTACCGCGGCGGCGTAACGTTGCTGGCTTTGCACTGAATATTCATCTTGAGCTTCCCGACTCACGTTATAGCGACGAGCAACCACTTCAGCTGTGTTACCCATTGCCATAAATATTTCGGGCTTATCGGCTTCGAGGCTTGGGTTATTGTCAAACACCGCTTGGGTGCCGCGCTCAAGGCCGGTAATGGATTCGACCCCGCCGGCAATCACAATTTCGCTGCAACCACTGGCAATCTGATTAGCCGCCACCGAAATCGCGTTGAGACCGGACGAGCAGGCACGACTTAATGTCATAGCCGAAACGGATACCGGAAGTTTAGATAGCACTGCCGCGTGGCGCGCCATGTTTGCGGATTGTTCGCCAATTTGTCGTGCGCTTCCGACGACAACGTCTTCTACTTCTTCGGCGGACATCCCGGGATTACGATCGAGCAAAGCATCGATGCAATGCGCGACGAGATCGTCTGCTCGAGTAAGGTTAAACGTACCCCGATGGGACTTAGCTAATCCGGTGCGAATATTGTCGACGATCACAACCTGGTTCATGGATTTTCCTCAATGGTTTGCGCACAAATTCCGTTCGCCTAGTTAGCTCGATGGCTCTAAAATAGACGCTGTAACCGGATCATGAGGTAATTATTGCGTCGCGACAACATTTCCGTTCAAAGCCCATAGATGCGCGTCGCAGTGCCGCGAAACAAATCGTCGCGCTCAGCTTCAGAATATTGGCGTGCCATTTTTTTGAATGCATTCCATAAAACGGCATAAGACACGGACAATTTGTCGACTGGAAAATTACTTTCGAACATTGAACGTTGTGGACCGAATACATCAATCGCGTGGCCGTAATAAGGCGCTTGGGCGGCGACGATCTCATCTGATGTAGGTGGCAAGTCCCGCGTTTCAAATCCAAAGCCGGTCCACGGCATCGCTAATCCACCGAGCTTTATCGAAACGTTTGGACAACTAGCTAAATCCGCCAAATCCGCAGCCCATTGTGCGAAAACTTCCTTTTTCCGGCCAGCATAGGGGCCAACCCCAATTGGCGTACCGAAATGATCGAGAACAATCACCGCGTCTGGAAACTCGCGGGCAAGTTCGGTTAAGTACGGTGTTTGGTGATGGTAGTGCCAGGCATCAAAGCTCAAGCCCATTTCGACAAGAATCGCAAAGCCCGCGCGAAACGCCGGATCGCGATACAGCTCCGCATTTTGGACGTCGCCTTGCAGCAATCCGGCGTCGGATGCGTCCCAAGCCGCTGCCTGCCGAATACCTCGGAAAAGCTTGCTCGCAGCTTGATGCGCCTCAAGCACTTCGCGCACTGCTCCACCGAGGCGTAGTTCTGCGGTCGCGATCATCGCGCCAATTTGAGTTAAATCAGGGTTCTTGCGCGCTTCGGCTGCAATTTGATCAACCCAGCGCGTTTCGCCTACCGGTCGCAAGTGCTTAGGCCCATCTCTAAGATGCCCTTCTCCGCATTGCAGATATACCGTCTTGATCACGCCGTGACTAGCTGTATCACGGCGTAACGCCGCAAGATCGTATGCTTGAAACGAACGGCGGGAGGCGAAGAAATGATGATGTGGATCGACAATCGCTCGATCCGGATCGATTATCTCCTCGTCGACCTGTGCAAGCCATTGCTCACGTACAGCAAAATCCATGGTCGTAATCCCTCCGATTTCTATCGTAGCAAAGTAAACTCAGTGGCGTAGAAACTATTACAATTCGCACTTGGGCGACCCAACTATAGAGAACTCAATTGACTAACAGCAAGAATTATTATCCACGCTCGGCAGTACGATGCCTTGGATTCGTTCTACTCATTGGAATCTTCCTGTGCGGTTGTGCCACAAGCCCGACCGGACGCACGCAGTTCTTAGTTGTCTCTGAGCAGAGCGCTATTGCCGCCTCGAAGCAAGCCTATGCCGCAATGCTAGCGCCGCTG
>CAWLAW010000050.1:0-10486 GCA_963854885.1 Gammaproteobacteria bacterium
ATGGATTCGAGGGCTCTGAAATGATCAAATCGTAGCGTGCTTTTTCGGTCGTAAAATATGTCCGTGCGTCATTGATAATTATTCGGCTACGCGGATCGTCGAATGTCCGCTGAACGGCCGGCAGGAAGTGGCGAGCGCCCTCGACCATCGCGGATTCAATCTCGATTGTGTCGACCCGTTCTAAGATGGGGCTTGCGAGCAGCGCATGGGTCGTCATCCCGGAGCCCATACCAATAATTGCAGCCGTCTTAGCTTGCGGCGCGGCGAGAATGGGAATCACTCCGGCAAGAACTTGAGTCGTCTCATCTATCGCGAACGGTTTCGATGGATCAAACTCCATACTCGCATCCGGCTTGCCGTTCGTGGCCAGAATTATTCTTGTTTCATCCGCCCGGACAACGGTCACGGTCGATGTCTTACCGTCGCGACGTAGCGCAACTTCAGCATCGGGTTCAATATCGCCTATGCCTGATCGATAGACCCCGGAAGCCATTTTCCGTGGATCGATTTGGACGAACATCGCAGTGAACAACGCAAATGACAACGCCATGGCGATCACTATAGGCAGCGCGCGTCGGTCCCTCCCCGGCACAAATCGAACCAGTAGCCAACAGCCGACGGCCAGGTCGATGAGTGCTCCGCCGATGAGAGCCGATTCCAAATTTAATCGCGGAATTAAAAAATGCACCGCGGCGACGACTCCGACTATCGCGCCGATTGTGTTGCACGCGTAGACATTTCCGACGCTACGATCCCCATAACCTCGATCGATTAGCGCTCGGGTTACGAGGGGTAGCGTCATGCCCGCGCAGATCGTCACCGGCAACATGATCAGTAGCGCGATCGCGTGACTGAAAAACAAGAATGCAAAGTAGCCGAGTTCGCTGGCCGCAAGCGTTAACAACGTGATCGACATGAGCACGAAACTAAAGTCGTAAAACATCAGCGTGGCCAAAGCAAAAACGGCCATCGCAACTTGAATAAAACCGAGCACAGCTAATGGGTGTTTGATCTGCGCGATGCGGCGTCTTATCCAGTAACTTCCTATCGCGAGTCCCAAAATAAAGGCGCTCAACATTAGCTCAAACGAATGCGTGCTTGCACCAAGCACCATATTGAGCATTCTGATCCAGACGATTTCGTAGATAAAGGAAGCCGCGCCGGTCGCGAGCGCCACTAGTAGTAATAGCGAAGGCGCGTAGCGGATATCTTGTTGCGAATTTTGCTGCGCTGGCGCCTGGCGATTGGGCGGAAAGAACCTCAACGCCAGGGCTAGAACGATCGCGATCGCGATATTAATACTCGCCGCGAATCGGAGCGTCCCGGGCAAACCATATAGGTAGACCAGAATGAAACCGCTGATCAATATCCCAAATGCCGCGCCTAAACTGTTAACAAAATACAGCGACGCGAGTGTCTCCCCCTGCGCACCGCCGTTGCGTCGTAGTACGCCGACCGTCATCAGTGGAAACGTCATACCGAGGAGTGCGGACTGCGGCAATATCAATAAACCGGCGAGAGAATGTTTCGCTAACTCGACAAACTCTGGACTACTCAGGTTCGGTAATATCTCCCGGTACGCGAGGCCAGTTGTGGTGATATAGAGGTCATGAAAAATGAATCCGCCGATACCGATAATTAACTCGATAGCGATATAAATCTTCAACAAATCATATTGTCGGGAAACGCGCGCCGCGAGCCACGCGCCGGCTGCCATGCCGCCCATGAACATCACCAATACGACGCTTTGCGCGTATGCCGCGTGTCCAAGGAACAATTTTAGATAGTGGGACCAAATGGATTCGTAGATTATGCCTGCGAATCCGGATAAACCGAAAAGGACGAAAATAAACAGCGGCACGCCATTCGGCGGCCGCTGCGCATTACGCATCAGTCATTTCAAGCAGCATTTCATTCAACCGTTTAACAAATGCAGCCGGGTCGTCGAGTCGACCGCCCTCTGCTAATACGGCTTGTTCGAATAACATTGACGCCCAATTCTCAAGTTTTTGCGCATCCGTCTCAGCCTCAAGACGACTCAACAACGGATGCGTTGGATTTACCTCAAGGATCCGCTTAGCGCCGGGTAGTTCTTGCCCAGATGCTTTGAGAATACGCTCAAGGTTCGCGCTCATATTATGATCGTCGGAGACAAGACACGCCGGGGATGATGTGAGTCGGGTTGTCGAACGGACATCTTTGACGTGGTCACCTAGCGCCGTCTTAATTTTATCGATGAGTTCTTTGTGATCGTCCGTCTTCTCATCGTCTCCTTTTTCTTCGTCCGTCGTCGTCTCATCAGAAGGTAAATTCAATTCGCCATGTAAGATCGATTTCAATTGCTTGCCATCGAATTCGGACATCTGCGATGTCACCCACTCGTCGACCGGATCGCAGAGGAGTAATACTTCAACGTTTTTTTCTTGAAATATTTCCAGGTGCGGACTGTTGCGGGCCGTTGCCAACGTTTCGGCAGTCAAAAAGTAAATGGATTCTTGCCCGTCGCGCATGCGGCTAACATAGTCTTCCAATGAAACGTCCGCGTCATCGCCTGTGCTTTGAGTGCTAATAAAGCGCAGAAGTTTCGCGATCTGTTCCTGGTTCGCCGAATCCTCGATTACGCCTTCTTTTAGTGCCCGTCCGAAATTGTTCCAGAAACTCGTGTAGTCATCGCCCTTAGCCAGCTTTTCGAACATACCGAGAATTTTTTTCGTCGACGCGGAGCGGATCGAATCGATGGCTTTATTGTGTTGGAGGATTTCCCGCGAAACGTTGAGCGGCAAATCATTGGCATCAACAATGCCGCGCATGAAACGTAAGTAGTTTGGAAGAATTTGATCGGCATCGTCCATGATGAAGACGCGTTGTACGTAAAGTTTTACGCCATGCTTTGCGTCTCTATCGAAAAGATCGAACGGTGCCCGCCCGGGAACGAAAAAAACGGTCGTGTATTCAAACTTCCCTTCTGCGCGCGTGTGGCTCCAGCTAACCGGATCTTCAAAATCATGCGAAATATGTTTGTAAAACGCTTTGTACTCATCATCGGTAATGTCTTTCTTATTCCGCGTCCACAACGCCGTCGCAGTATTGACTGATTCATAACCCGTCGCGTCTTCACCTTCGACGGGCATTTCAATTTTCGTCGCAATATGATCCGAATAGCGTTTAATGATGTCGCGTAGTCGATAGCCGTTGGCAAATTCTGTCGCATCGTCCTTCAAGTGGAGCACCACTTCAGTACCGCGTTTTTTGCGCTTAACGGTTTCAACCGAGAACTCGCCCTTACCATCGGATTCCCAGCGCACCCCTTCATCCTCGCTTAAACCGGCACGTCGGGTCGTTACGGTAACCTTGTCGGCAACGATGTAAGCGGCATAAAACCCGACCCCAAACTGTCCAATGAGTTGCGAGTCTTGCTGGGCATCACCGCTTAAATTGCCAAAAAATTCTTTCGTCCCGGATTTAGCAATTGTGCCGAGATGCTGGACCGCGTCGTCGCGTGACATGCCAATGCCGTTATCGCGCACGGTCAGGGTTTTCAATTTTTCGCTGAAGTCGACCGAAATAACGAGATCGCTGTCTCCTTCGTAAAGAGAGTCATCCGTCAGGGCAGCAAAACGCAGCTTATCAGCCGCATCAGATGCGTTTGAAATTAGCTCGCGAAGAAAAATCTCGCGGTTGCTGTACAAGGAATTAATCACGAGGTCGAGTAGCTGATTGACTTCTGATTCGAAGCCGAGCGTCTCTTTTGCAGTTTCTATAGCCATGGGGGATTACTTTCTGTCGATTTGATTAACATTATTCAGTACCGCGAAAGGTATGGACTGCTAATCGAAATTTCAACCCATGATTTTAAAATCGATAGCCGAAACGCGGATTGATAGGGCAATGCTGACCGCTAAATGTCGGGTCTAATTCGCGAAAACCCTATTGTTGTTCAGACAAATACGGCTCATAATGCGAGCCACCTAGTACGTGTTTGAGCGGGCGGTTTGCACGGTCTCGCACTCTTCGATCATTTTATTACCTGCAGCTAGTGACTTTATAAAGGACGCGCTATGAAACGATTTCAAAAGCAAAGTGGCCAAGGCATGACTGAATACATCATTATCGTAGCCTTGATAGCGATCGCTGCTATCGCGGCATATAGCTTTTTCGGCGACACGCTACGCAATCAAGTCGGTGGCATGGCAGCCGAATTGGGCGGGCAATCCGGGGCCAAGAACGTCACTGCGGCCGGCACATCGGGCAAGGCAGGTGCTAAAGCTGGCGGAACGGCGGCGGGGCTCGACAATTACGCGACAGGAGCGGCGGCAAACTAATTTAGCGGCGACTTAATCCAACCCGCGGACTTAAATTTCGACAGGTTTTCCGCGGGCTTGGTTTAAAGCCGTTTTGACCTTTGCGAAAAACTAGCGTACCCCTTCCGGGCAGAGCACGGCAGCGCGGCCAATCGGCCGTTTTCGTGCTGTTGTTTCTCGGCATCTTATTGATATCCCTTAACTATTTATATAAACAAGGGCGACTCACGTCAGATAAAATGGAAATGCAAAATGCAGCCGATGCGGTTGCGTATAGCATTTCACTCACCGAAGCCCGCGATCTCAATTTTGCCGCCTATATGAACCGAGCGATGGTCGCGAATGAAGTCGCGATCGGCCAACTTTTAGGTCTCGCGTCGTGGGGCTTTTTGTGGGAATCCTATGCCGACTGGCTCAACGCCTACGTACGCCCGCTCCAGGAAATACCAATAGTCAACGCCATTCCGGCTATCGTTTACTCGTTTACCTCGGCGGCCTTCCGTGTCCCGGCGAATTCATTTTTTATCCCATTACTCAGTACGTTAGCTAACTTTGGTACGTCTGTTTTACATCTCGTCAACAAATTCTACGGTCTCGCGCAGTTCGGCTACCACACCGTGACGGCCTTGTTTTCGATCGGCACGATCAACGAGATGCTCGACCAGAACGCGCCACCTGGCACGCGTATTTCGGAATACGGCATTTTATCGCTAATTACGCATTTCGCGACGTATGGCTCGGTACCCCTGCCCGCACCGCCAATTCCAGCGGGTGCGCCGCAGTCGCTGAAAGACGAGTTTGAGCAATACGTTAATGCGTATTTTCCGAAGACGAGCATTAAGCGAGCCGATTACAATAACGATGACATCGGAGAACTTGAAGGGTTTCAACGCTTTGCGGCAATTACCCGAGATTCCCGCGACCCGTTTACATTAGACAGGAGCTGGGAACTCAATCCGTTTGATGCCTTGCGGCCGATTCTTGATCCGATTCCGCTACTGTCGGTAGACGACAACGGTGATATCAACATCGATATCGAATTTGAATTGGATTTCTTCGTCGCGGGGGCGTCTTTCGACTTAAATTTCTATTTTGGTATTGGGGTTGACCGCAACGGCGGCAGTGAATTGAGGCTGATAGTCCCGAGCAACGGAGACTTCGAGGCAGGCGAGATCGCCAATTGGTCGGCTGCCGACACAAATTCATTAGATGCCCGACTCGGATTCTCCGTCGATATCGTTGTGTTTGTGGGTTTTTCCCCATTTCGGGTGGAATGCAATCTTGGCGTTGCCTCCGACATCGGCAACGAAATGCTTTCGTTTGGTTTGGAAATTTGTGGATTCGAATTCTTCCCTCCAGTAAGCGTTCCGTTCCCAACCTCGGCCCCGTTTGGCACCGCATTCACCGAAGCCGGCATCACCAACAAGAACGACTTAAAGCACTTCACGACGATGCTAAATTTTGACAATCCGGTGCCGAACGATGCCTACGGCGGCGCAGCGAATCGAACCATTGGTTGGAATATCGTCGCCGCGCCGGCACCCGGTCCCGTGCCACCCGCCTTCACCCCAGCCGGGGTTGCACAACGCTCCGATGTTGCCGGCGGGCCCAGTTATGGAGACGCTAGGACCCGAGTGAACAAGAGTTATCGTGGGTTACCCCAATATATCGACACGACCGGCGTCGATAGCACTTTGTTTGGATTTGGCGCGCCACACATGACCGTCAGTTTAGTCTTGGATGAAGACGATCATGACAAAGATCGGGCGCAAGCTTTGGTTGATGTAGACAACGCTGGAAATCATCCTGAAATGGGGATCCCGAACAGCACCTCGGCGTATGGCGACGTGCACTTGACCGAAGCAATGGCAAATGATCAAATACACGTCGTGGCGCGTTCCGAAGTGTATTTTTCTCGACCCGGCGACCTAGATTTCTTTGCTCGACTCGACGGACGGGAAGAGCATGGCAGCGCGTTTAACCCTTATTGGCACGCCCGGCTGACGGAAATGCGTTATGTCGATAGCGTGGCCGCGTTATTGATCCAACAACAAGAGGATTTTACTGGCGCGACGGAAGCCGCGACCGCCGCGATAGGGGGGGTGCAGGCGCTGATTGACAGTTTGAGCTCGTTATCCATCGACGATTTCTTGCCATGATTGAACGGCTAGGAAAACGCGCACGAGAGTTCGGCCAGGCGATGACCGAACTGCTAATTTGCGCGACGTTCATCCTCATTCCGCTATTTCTTATCGTGCCGATGTTCGGCAAGTTTATCGACATGAAACACACCGCGATTCAGGCGGCACGCTATGAGGCATGGGAATACACGGTCTGGTATGCAGACGATTGCGCTCGCACGGCGATTTCAGCGATTGGCGGTGGTCCGGAAGACTGTCCGATGGGGGGATTCGAAGCACATAATAATCAACCGTTTAAATCGGTCGATGACACGCGGATTGAGTCGAGACAGCGTTTTTTTGGCAGCCGGACTATCCAAGGAGCGAATGCGGACGGTGACATAACCCTAACCGGTGTACCGATCACGAAAGATGACAAAGACGCCTTTACGACCGTCGCAGACAACGCGAGTTGGTACGACCATACCGGACTCGCTATGTACAATCGCGGCAACATCACGAGCACCTTGATTAGCTCGCAAGATACCCCTGGCTTGCCCATTATCGATACAGTCTTCGACGTATTACTTGGGGTGATTAATGTCGTCTTTAGTGCCGTTGGAGACTTATTAGGTGCACTAGGTAGCTCAGTCGGATTTGACGCAATCAATAGCGACGGGTATGCAACGTCCACGGTCTCAGTTCCGGTGACTTCAATTCCGGTTTATCGTTCCCTTGGCCAAGCCATTAACCCAGCAACTAATGTTGCCGTTGTGCCCTTGGTATTTAGTGGCAACGCTGGGGTGCTAACCGATGGCTGGAACGCCGGCGGGGCCGAGCACACTTATAATCAGGCTGCAGGAACAGTGCCGACGAGTTTACTCAAAGCGTTATTTGATTTGCCCGGATTGTCGGTCGTGTGGGATGCAATCGGCGTATTAGCGCCGGAACTCCGGCGCTGTGGCGCGCCAAGCTTTTTAGAGAATCCATTCGATCTCGAGGAACCCCATTGGGCGGACGATAAAGGCAGCCTATGGTTTGGCCACATCGATAGTGAAGCGGTCCACCGTGATCGACTCGATGATGGCAGCGAAACACACACCTGTGACGATGCTGGACGGTGCGATTTCGACGACACCTACACCCGCGAGCGAGATTGCGTCGAATGATTAGAACAGCATGCCATTGGGCCGTAATTGGCGCCTTGATGTGGACGAACTTCGGCTTTTGCACCGTTTCCGCCAAGACGCCAGAGTTACCCGCGCCGGACGAAGCGCAAGTGACCGTGGTCGGTAACAACATGCGCGTTAACGGCATCAATTCCAGTATCCGGCGTTTTACCACCAAAGAGTCCCTGGAGGACGTCTTACAGTTCTATCACGACGAGTGGAGCGCCCCGCGTGGCGACGAACCCGGCTATACGGTAAGCAATGTGAATGTTCCTTGGACGGTGATTTCTAGGATCGAAGATGAACATCTCATGACCGTTCAAGTTCAGTCCGCAAGTAACGGCGGGAGCGGCGGTTTTCTATCCATAAGCCGCTTGCCTAAAGGCAATCGCTCACCTAAACTGGGGGAGAATTTTCCGACGATGCAAGGTAGCCATACGCTAAACGAGGTGCTGTCTGAAGACCCTGGCCAATCGGGTCGCACCATGCTCCTCGGAAATAAGCATGATATTCAGACAAATGTGGCGTTCTACCGCGGTCGATTTAAGAATGACGGTTGGGCGTTTGACATGGACCGATCGGTGGGCGGCGTTACTCACGTACTTGCCTTACGCAAGGGCCGAAAGACTCTGAATATGGTGCTCACGGAGGTGGATAAAGCCGGTACGCGAATTATTGTTAATGAAGTGACGCACGATATTTTGTGAAACAACCTCGCAGAACACAGCTCGGTCAAGGCATGGTGGAATACACCGTGGTTACCTCGCTCGGCGTCTTGGTTTTGCTCGGACCCGGCACCGATGTGATCCAATACACGTTGCGTTCGATTCAAGACAATTACGCCGGATACTCATACGCCATGTCGTTATCACAGTGGCCAGAGTTTGATATTCGCGGCGCAGAGACAATTGCCTCGCCCCTCGTTGCCATTTCGAGCACCCTCGGTGATGTCGCATCGGTCGGATCGGCACTACCACCGCGCGCTACCCCGCCGGCGACTGCATTGACGGATTTCGACTTCAACTCGTATCGTAACTGGTTAACGAGCCAGGGTGTCTCGGACGAACGCGCGACGGAATTAGCCGGGCCGAGTCTCGACGCGATTTTCGAACATATTACGGGCTATTTCACGGGATCGATTTCAGGTCTCGAAGGGCTACCGAGTGAATTACCACCGAGCATCGGTGATATCGTTGAAAACCTGTTGCCGACGAGTTTTTTCTAAGCGAACGATGGCTCGAGAAACAATTTAATTATTATTGCTAGTAGCCCGGATAGAGGCTATGGCGGTGAGTTCGAAGAATTATTGCAGAGTGCCTAGCTTGCAACGTGCAACTGATGCGGACAGGCGGCATTATCTGCGGGGGATTACCAGCGCAATATCTGGTGATTGTATAGATCGCGGCATTTGATTGCTGCGGAAAAGTTACGAAGTGGCGTTCTTCGTGTGGGGGAATCGGCAAATTTAGTCCAGGCGAATGTGTTGGTTGTATCGCTATGCTTAAGCATATCGATTGCCATTCGAACGGACTCTTAGCCGACAAGCCAGCGCGTGGTGCAGCTACTCCTCGTTTAAACAGGCGCTCGGGAGTTCACTATGGCATCTGAAGGGGGATCAAAGGTTTGGCTACTGTTAGCAGGCGCCATCGGATTTGGTGTGGTTGCCGCGTTGTTTTCGGCACTGTATTTAAATAGTCGTGAAGAAGCGATCCGTGAGCGACTCGAAGGCGCTAAGCTGCAAAACATCCAGGTGGTCGTTGCGTCCGGCAATCTCACTCGAGGTACGCAGGTCGGCCAAGGTTCGTTTTCGGTGCGCGACATGCCCAGCGAATACGTCCACAGCGATGTAATCTACCCGGCTTATTTTGAGGCCAACAGCCACCGATTTCTCGCCCAAGATCTCGCTGCGGGTAAACCGCTGCTGGAGAGTTTTCTCGTCGATGAATATCCGGTCGACTTCTCCGATCTCATTGAGCTGGGTCTACGCGCCATCACGATGACGATTGATGATCAAGGCTCACACGCTGCAATGTTGAGACCCGGCAATCACATCGACATATTCGTTAATGTGCCGACCCGGGAATCGGGAATTTCAACACCGGTGGTCGATGAAGACGATATTAAAGATCTCATCGCCGCACCGTCGTGGTTGAAAGTGGCGCAGAAAGTCCGCGAGATACCGCCGTCGGACATTATTATTCCCGTGGTTCAAGACGTCGCGGTTTTGGCGACCGGCCGGGAGCCATACGAAGAACATTTAGACGACATAAATTTACCTCAACAGCGCAAGGACCTGCGCTATTCAACGATAACTATCGCTGTGACGCCGAAACAAGCGTCGTTGATTCGGGTTGCCGAGGACAAGGGAGAAATCCAAGCGTTCCTACGTAACCGAGACGACCGAAGCTTGGCGGATTTTGTTGGCGTCACCCCGTCGCAATTATTCGATCTCGCAACGGAAATGGCCGCCGAAGCGCAATTGCGCGCCGCGGCTGCAGCTGCCGGAGCGACGATCGACGAAAACGGCAATTGGGTTAGCGCAGACGGCACGGTAATTAGGAAGGAAGATCTGGTCATTAGTGACAACGGCACTGTGACGACGAAGAGCGGGAAACTGCTCGCTGCTAAAGACGTGCGAGTTAACGAAAAAGGCGAATTCGTCGACGAAAACGGCAATGTGTTGCGCGCCCAAGACGTTGTAACGCAAACCGCAGATGGACGCTTTGTTGACGCAAACGGCAATGAAATTCCTGCAGAAGATCTTATCGTCGGCGCCGACGGTACGGTGAAAACCAAAGCACAAGTACTCGCCGAAGCAGGATTAGCGATTAACGAGAACGGCGATTATGTCGACGCTGACGGTAACGTTATCGCGAAAGAAGACCTCGTCATATTG